>NZ_JBRJXU010000107.1:0-112970 GCF_057467645.1 Zarconia sp. | reverse complement strand
GACACTCGAGAAATCAAGCTCAAGGCTCGCATTTTCTTCTCTCCCCCTACTCACCGCGATTGCCTGCTCAAGAAAGCTCACCTTCACGATGCCTAAACCGCCCTGACGGTTGCTATACAAATCCCACGAGTCACTTTCTCCCCCCGTTCCCCCTGCTCCCCAACGGTCGGCGTTCCCTTGCGTAGGCGGCCCCCTAGGGGTCCGACCGCTGCTCACATCCACCGGAATGCGCGGTTATTCAACCGGATTTGAGATTAGCTCTCGGCTTGCAGCCCTTCCAAAGAAGTATTTAATACCGAAGCCGGAACGGCGACTTCTTCCACTTCTGGTAGTTTTTCGAGGGTTAAATTCGATGTATTCGCCCCAGATAAGCGCTTGAGAAGTTTGGGTTTGGGTGCGTGGAGCAAATAAATCAAGCGATCGCCCGATTGCCACACCTCCGATGCCGGCACGATTTGTAGCTGCCGATCGCGCTCGAGCAATAAGGGTATCAAATCCCCCGATCGAATCAACGCCTGAAGATGAGCCTGTTGAAAGGCAAACCCCGCATTTCGCAACACCGTTTCCCCGAGCTTCACCTCTCCTTCTTCGAGGTGCTTGTTCCAAATTTTCAGGGGCACTTCTGGAATCAACGCTTGCTGCACCTGAGCCTTATTATTCGGAGCGGTTTTTTGGGGATCGCGGGGAAAGATCGCTAGAGTTCGAGGCGGTTTAAATTCTTCCATCGCCCGTTGTGCGAGCACCAAATTCACCTCGCCATTACTCGTCATCGTGACGAAGGTTCCCATAGAGGCGAGTCCGGCTTCTTCGAGAACGCTCGTATCGAGAGCGCTACTGCGATACACTTTCAGCCCTTCGGCTTCGGCTTTTTCGCAGGCATCGGGATCGGTATCGACGATCGCCACGAGTTCTCCACGCTCTTTAAACAAACGAGCAATCAGGCGGCTGAGGGGATTCGAACCGACAATTAAGGCTCCCGTTGCCGTGGTTGCATTAATCCCCAACCAACGGACGAGAGATTTTGCCGTCAACCCCTGCAAAAACACCGTGACGATAATCGTTAAAAATACCAACGCTTTGATGGAGTCTCCCCCGTTGATTCCGCGTTCGGTGAGTAAGATCGAAAACAAGGAGGCCACGGAAGCCGACACGATTCCCCGAGGGGAAATCCAACCCATAAACAGTTTTTGTCGCCAGTCGAGATTGCTATTCCAAGTGCAAATCCCCACATTAATCGGTCGGACGACGGTCATTAACACCAACACAGCCAACATGCTGCCCCAACCCAAGGCGACCAAACTGGCGATCGAAAGGTCTGCGGCCAGCAAAATAAACAGCACCGATACGGCCAAAATCGTCAGTTGACTTTTAAATCGGCGCAACAGCCGCTGTTCCGGTAGGGCAAAACTTCCCAGGACGATCCCCGACACCACCGCAGCCATCAATCCCGATTCGCTGCGAATTCCTTGGGCGAGAACGTACAATCCCAACAGTCCGGCCAACACCACCAGGTTCTTCAGGTCTTCCGACAGAAAATTGGATCGTCGCAGAAACGTGCCCAGCAACCAGCCTCCCGCTGCCCCGATGACCGCACCTACTCCCAATCGCAGGGTCAAGCCCAGCATCACCCGCCAGGGGTCGGCATCGCCATTGAGGATCACGTCGAGGACTAAAACCGCCAGAATTGCCCCCACCGGATCGATAATCACCCCCTCACCTTCAAGGAGAGTGGCGACTTGACGATCGACCTGAACGTGCTTGAGGAGGGGGGTAATCACCGTCGGACCGGTCACGACGACCAGCGAGGCATAGAGAAAGGCGATCGACCAGGGAAATTCCCCCAGCCAGTGGGCGGCCATTCCACCGCCGAGCAAAGTAATTAAAGTCCCAACGGTCACCAAGTTCCGCAAACTGCCAGACACGCGATCGAGATCCCGCAGTTCGAGGGTCAGTCCTCCCTCAAATAGAATCAAGGCAACGGAGAGGGAAACAATCACCTCCAAACCTTCTCCCAGAAGACTCGGGTGCAGTAAATCCAAACCGTCCGCCCCAAGACCGATGCCAAATAGTAAGAGAAAAACAATTCCCGGAACTTTAAAGTAATCCGCAAGAACTTGAGCGCCGATCCCCGCCACGATCGTCAGGGATATGAGAAGAGTAATATCAAAGGTGGAATTCATAAGCTCGAGGAGTGACGGGCAACTTGCAAGCGCCCCAACCCATCATTTGCACGGTAGGATGACTTTCCCAGGTCGAGGGATAAAAACAAACCCAGCTTTTCCAAACTGCAACTCTCACAACCGATCTTATTCGTCTCTAATGTTAAAGATAAATTGAAAAAATATTTCAGCGTTCGAAGGTTTTTTGAGTTGGGCTTTGAGCTTCGATCGCTCCAGGCGACCGCAAGCATTTTCCCTGCTAGATTGTTGCTCCGGCTGAGTGCAGATGGGGAAACCTGGCTCGAATTTAAAAGCGATCGACGCTGGAAGTATAAACCGGTTCGACGCGAATGGCCAGAACGCTTGAAGGTCGGACGACCATATACTCGCCTTGAATATTTTTGATGGGAACGTTCACAAATTCTGTCGATGCGGCCTTGGGCTTAATTTCTTTGGCGTACCAGTTTTGAAAGTCTTGGATGGTGGGGAACTTGACCTCTTCTCGATGTCCTCCGCTCAGCATCAGGTGTACGGCATATTCACTCGGCTTTGGCATAGGGTACTCTTCCACTCCTCAGGTATTGCAATTCGTTGGGCGAGGTCAAAAAGTTGGGTTGGCCTCGCACCAAAATACTTCCTCAACCTAGGATAACAGACTGAATCGCTGTAACATGGTTTCGAGGGTTGCCGGTAAGGTTTGACTCAGTTCCTCGGCATTTTGAAAGTCTAACTGTTGATAACTCGGCAAATCGAACGGAAAATTCCCCGAGAGATCGTCCCGCTTCATTTGGGTCAACAAAATTTGCTCCGTTCGTTTGCTTTGCAGAGCATAGCCGATTTCAACACAAACGTTCGGACTGGGGATAAGTTGCGGTGTTTCCCCCGGAATTTGGGCAACAGGAGTAGCATCGGCGATAAAGATCAGACTTTTGCGGATTTTACGCAAGATGCGGTTGTTGAGGCGCAGGGGAGCCTCTGAGGGACGCTGGGATTCTTCGAGGGTCAGGGGAAGGCGCGATCGAGCGTTCAGGGTTTTGAGATATTCCGTTAGCTGGGTTTTCAGGGCTTCTCGCGAGGGATCGTACTCGGTTTGGTAGCACCAGAAGATCGTCGGTTCGAGGTGAGCCATCACTTCTTGCTTGGTAAAGTAAATCTCGTGAGAACTCAGATCGATATTAGAAATGGCGTATCCACCACTCCCCTCAATATAAAATTCCACGATTTCGCCATCGAGGTATCGCCGGAACCATTCAGAATTTTTGATGGTTTCGCTTTCTTCTAAAAAGTCTGCTCTCAAACCGGATTTGAGCAGGCTGTTTTTACTCAATCGCAAATCGTGGGGGCGCTTTTCGAGTTCTCGTAAGGGTTCGTAATGCTCGAGATGCCAAGCTTTCAGGGAGATGATGGACATAGTAACATCGGGCGCGGCGCGCGCCGGTCGGGAGGTGAGAGAAAATGGGAATGATTAAAGACAAGTCCCCTCCGCTTTGGAGAGACTCTTTGGATGAGTTAAATCGGACTCACAATTGTCCGTTGTCAATTATCCGTTGTCAATTGCTTGTTTTTTTACCCGACTCCACGATCGCTCGAGGCTAAGCGTCGAGGACGACACCCACAGAACCCCCACGAACCCCATCAACCGTCGAGATCAATTCCGATTCGGTGTAGGGTTTGGTCAGGTAAGCACTCGCCCCCAGTTCGGTAGCAATTTGCCGGTATTTATCGCTCGTATGAGAGGTTAAAACGACGATCGGGCGATGGGAGAGTTGCGGATCGTGGCGGCAGTGGTTCAAGAATTCCAGACCGTTCATGCGGGGCATTTCCACATCGCACAGCACCAGTTCGACTTCGGGATGGCGTTGGAGTCGATCGAGGGCATCTCGACCGTCGATGGCTTCGAGAACCCGATAACCTTGTTTTTCTAAGGTGCCTCGCAGGGAGTCTCGTAAGGTTTGCGAGTCGTCCACCACCAGAATAAAGCTCGTCGGTGCGGCTAGAGCCGGCGGTGGAGAGATAGGCGGGCGATCGGGTAACGTGCGAGAATCGGGAACCGTCGGACGGGGCAGCGGTTTGACTTGGGAATCGAGAGATTCCTGAAGGATCGCCGCGCCGTCGATGGCTAAGGTCAAACTGCCGTCGCTGAGGATACTGCAACCGTAGACGTAACTCGGAGGAGCGATCGCACTGCCTAGAGGGCGAATCACCAATTCCTGTTCCCCTAAAATCTGGTCGACTTCCAATCCCATGCGCTGCCGATCTCGACGCAATAGCAAAACCGGCGCGGTGGTTTCCCGAGTCAGGAACAAGTCCGACTTATCGGGATCGACGATCGGTTCGGCCACGGAGGAGGTGTAGTGCATCAAATCGGCGAGTTGGCGCACGGGAACCATTAGCTTGCGATCGCCGCTTTCGAGGTGCAGAACCCGTTGATTTTTCAAGACGGTAATCCGATCGCTCTGGGGTAGGAGAATCTTTTCAATGGCATCGAGGAGGAGGGCGTAAATTGACCCGCCAGCTTGGACGACCATTAATTTGGAGATGGTTAAAGTCAAGGGAATTTGCATGGCAAAGGTGGTTCCTTGCTGGGGTTTGGACTGGACGACGATTTCGCCGTCAAGGCTGTGGAGTTGGGAACGCACCACATCCAAACCGATGCCCCGGCCGGAAATTTCGCTGACAGTTTGCGCGGTGGAGAATCCAGGCTCGAAAATCACTTCGAGAAGATCTTCGATTTTGAGACGATTGGCTTCGTCTGGGGTGAGAAATTTCCCTTCAATGGCACGGCGGCGAATCCATTCGATATTCAATCCCCGACCGTCGTCGCGAACTTCGATAATCGTGTACGTTCCCCGTTCGTAAGCGCGAATTTCGATGGTTCCCGTTTCCGGCTTGCCCTGTTGGCGACGTTCTTCAGGGAGTTCGATGCCGTGATCGAAGGCATTGCGAATCAGGTGGAGCAAGGGATCGTAAAGCTTGTTGGCAATTTCGCGATCGAGCAGGAGTTCGGCCCCGGAGAACTTCAAGCGTACGGATTTTTTTTGCACCCGGGAGAGTTGCTGCACCATCATGGGAAAGCGCTCTAGGATCTCGCCGATGGGCAACATCCGCACGCTCACCAGATCGTCTTGCATCACCGAGAGTAGCTGTTGTTGCTTCTGGGTGACCCGCCCCGATTCTTTGAGGAGAAAGTCGAGGGTTTCGGTGGTCGTTTCGAGTTGGGCGGCTTCGGAGGAAATGGCGTGTAAGATCGCCCTGAGCTCGGTGTAATCTTCAATATCGAGGAACTCGAAATCTCCCAGGCTGATGCCCAGGGGGAAAGCGCGATCGAAGGCGGAACGTTTGCCGATCGATTGACGCTCGATCGCCCCTTGAACTTGTTCGGACCAGTTGAGGAGTTGTTCGATGGTTTCTTGGTGGCGCTTGAGTTGGGAACTCATCGATCGCGTGGCGCGCTTGAGCTTTTTCTGGTCGAGGGTGTGGCGATTTTGCCCGATGAGCAGTTCCCCCAGTCCGTGGTTGAGGCGCTCGATGCCTCGCAGGTCGACACTGACGAAATGACGGCCGCGATCGCTTTTGGGATGGGGTTTGATTTCTTCGGGAGTCTCGGCGATCGTATCGGCTTGAATCACGGTTCGAGTGGCTTCTAATGCATCCGGTTCTCGAGGACGAGATTGGGGTTCTCGTTCTAAGATGGCAACCCGATCGGGATGGATCGCGATCGCCGATTCGGATTCTTCGAAGGTGGTCTCCCAAGTCTCTTGGGTCGGGGTTTCCGCTTCGAGTCCCGAGTTTCCCCACACCTCTTCGAGGAGAAATTCCGTGGCGTCTTCCGTGTCGGGTTCCTGGGAAAGCTTCTGCAAGTGGGGCAAATCGAGCCAGTTTTTTTCGCGGGGAGTGACGGGGGGATGTTTTTTGTAGGCGGCGGCAATTCGCTTCATGTGCTTGCGAACCACGGTAATGGGGGGAATATTTTGGTATTGGGCAGCGTGGCGCACCAGGGGAGTGTAGTGGAATTTGGCAATCGCCAAGGCTGTCGAAAACAGGCTCCACTGCCGGTACAGACACAGGCTAGGGCTATCGCTCTCCGAAGCGATAAACTCGGAAAAACGATAGACCCAATTTTTGACGTACCCGAGAATTTGGGCGGTAATCTCTCGATGTTTCAGGTCTGCGGGTTCGAGTTTGGGAACGGCCATCTCCAGGCTAAATTGTTCGGGTTCGATGCCGCGATCGTACTCGAACCAACGGGCGATCTCCGGAACCGCTCGCATGAAAAAGTCTCGAACGGACCGTTTGGCCGGTCCGTTGTTGTAGCGATCGCTCTGGAGAAATCGATCGAATTGACCCAGTTCTCGCGCGAAGGGAGTCTCTTGCGGTGTTGGGGATTTTGTGGAGGATACCGAGGGTCCCCCCGCCAATTGAACTAAGGTTGCTGACGGTTCGCCCCCAGACTGGCGATCTCCCCCCAGGACTTGCTGTTGACCGCGACTCATATCTTTGAGCGCCACTTGCCCGATTTCCACCGCTCGATCGGGATTTGCCGCCAGGGCCGCGAGGGTGGTTTGAGCGATTTCCCCCCATCCGGGTAAATTTAACGATTCCGCCAACCCGACGAAGACTTCCCCTTGGGTTTGCAATTGGGCGGCAATCTTCTGGGGATTCTCGGTCTGAAGAACCCCGCGCAGTTCGTCGAGTCGTTGCTGCACCCCCATTTCAAAAATCGACTGGGCGATATCGAACCCCAACTCCGCGGAGGAGGGAATATACTCTTGCTGACCGAAGTCTTCCCCGAGTTTCTCTTTGAGACCGGTAAAAATTGCCGTTGCCCGCTCTAAAATTTCCGTTTCGTCGATGTCGGTATCCGATCGATGCCCCATAAACAGGAGACGCAGGCATTCGTAGCCCCCAAAGAGCAACTCTTCGAGTTCGGGATCGATCTTAATGCGATCGTTGTAAAGGGCTTTAAAGGCATCTTCGAGGGTATGAGCGACCTTTTTCATCGTGTCGTACCCCACGTTCGCCGCTGCCCCCTTCAGGGTATGGGTCGCCCGCATCAACTCGTGGATGTTTTGCAGCCGGTTGCCTTGATGCAGACCCAATAACCCTTGCTCGATGGTCTGCAAGAGTTCTTGGGCTTCGCTCGAAAAATAGTCGTAGCTGCGATCGCGCTCCTCTCGTACCATTATTCCCGATCCACCTTGAATCGCTCCGCACTCGTTTGCAGTTCTCGGGCCGCGCTGAGGGCTTCTTTGAAGGAGGCGGAAATCTCCATGGAACTGTCGGAGGTGGTGCGGGAAATGGCAGCGATTTCGCGCATCAACTCGGTCACCGCTTGGGCTTGTTGCGTTTGCTGTTGGGTGGCTTGAGTAATGCCACCGACCAGCTCGCTAATTTTGCCGGTAGCTTCGACCATGTCGTTGAGGGTTTGCCAGGTTTCCCCCACTAAATTGGTACCGGCAACGACTCGCTGGTTCGCCACTTCCATCGCCCCTTTCACCGCACGGGTTTCGAGTTGAATTTCCTGCACCAGTTTCTCAATTTCCGTGGTGGCGTCGGAGGATTGTTGGGCGAGCGATCGAACTTCGTCGGCCACCACCGCAAATCCCCGACCGTATTCCCCGGCTCGGGTGGCTTCGATGGAGGCGTTCATCGCCAACAGGCGGGTTTGGGTGGCGAAGTTATTAATCAAACTCACCACCTTGGCAATGCTCTCGGAAGATTTATTCAATCGCTTGATGCGTTTGGCCGCTTCGCCGACGGTTTTGCGAATCGCCATGATTCCCTCGACAGTGCGATTCATGGCTTTATCCCCGGCATCGAGGGTTTGGTTGGCTTGAGAGATAGCCGATTCCACTTGGTGGGCGTTGGCGGCCGTAGACTGGTTGAAGCTGAGCATTGCCTGAATCTGGTTCAGGGCGCGATCGATTTCTTCTGCTTGGGTTTGCGAAGCCTGGGCCAGTTCCATCAGGGAGGCATCGCTACTGCCGGAGGTCTCCATCACTTTCCCCGCCGAGGCTTGCACTTGGATGACGATCTTGCGCAAACTTTGGATGGTGTTGTTGTACATATCCGCCAGGGTGCCGATTTCGTCTTCGGTAATCGGCGCGCGGACGGTCAAGTCCCCATCGAGGGCGGGTCGCACCGCCATCAACAGCTGTACCGCCCGCTGTTGGAGCATCGCTTGGGCGGCTTTGGCGCTATCGGCAGCGGATGTGAGCTGCTCGGACTGGGTTTTGAGTTGTTCGAGGTACTCGGCTTGTTGGAGGGCGACGGTGAACTGGGCGGCAATTTGTTGGATGAATTCAATTTCCGATTCTTCCCACTCTCTCGGACCGCTACATTGGTGAACGCACAGCAGTCCCCAGAGTTCGGTGCCTTTGAGCAGGGGGACGATGAGATTGGCGCGCACGTCGAAATCCGAGAGGACTTTGATGTGACACTCGCTCAGCTCGGCGTTGTAGATGTCGGCGACGGCTTGGATGCGACCTTCGACATATTTGTCGGCGTACTGTTCCCCGAAGCAGTGGTCGTGGATCTTAGCCGCCACCGCAGACGGGAAGCCGCTTTGCACGTCTTCGGCAACGAATTCTCCGTCGTCGTAGCCGGAGTCGGGATAAAACCGGAACACCCCCACCCGATCGGCTTCCACCAAACGTCGCACTTCTCGCACGGTGACGCTGAAGAGGTTATCGAGATCGAGGGATTGGCGAATGCGATCGATAATGGTGAAGATGGCTCGATCGCGCTCGGCCTTGCGGGCAATTTCCTCGGATTGGGCTTGCAATCGATCGACGTACTGCACCTGTTGGAGGGCAGAGGTGAGCTGGGCGGCAATGCGCTTGACGATGTCGATTTCTTCGTCTTGCCACGGTCTGGGTCCGCTGCACTGGTGAACGCAGAGCAATCCCCACAACTGTTTGCCTTGGAGCATGGGCACGATTAAATTGGCTCGCACGCTAAAGTCCGAGAGGACTTTGATGTGGCAGTCGCTCAGCTCGGCGTCATAGATATCGGCGACGGCTTGAACGCGACCTTCGACATATTTATCGGCGTACTGTTCCCCAAAGCAATGGTCGTGGATTTTAGCCGCCACGGCAGAGGGGAAACCAGCTTGCACGTCTTCGGCGACGAATTCCCCATCGTCGTACCCGGAGTTGGGATAAAACTGGAAAACACCAACCCGATCGGCTTCTAGCAGCCGTCGCAAATCTCGGGTGACCACATCAAAGGCAATTTGGATGTCGGAGGTTTTGAGAATGCGCTCGACGATGGCACTAATCGCCCGATCTCGTTCGGCGACTTCCACCACTTTTTCCGATTGTTGCCGCACCTGTTCGAGGGCTTCGGCTTGCTGGAGGGCGACGGAAAACTGTTCGGCAATCCGCTTGGTAAATTCGATTTCTTCCTCTTGCCACAGTCTGGGACCGCTGCACTGGTGGACGGCGATCATTCCCCACAAGGTTCCCCGTTTCATCAAGGGGACGATGAGGTTAGCGCGGATGTCGAACCGTTCGAGCAGTTCGAGATGGCAGTTGGTCAGTTCTGCCTCCCGAATATCGGCGATCGCTTGAATCCGACCTTGGGTGTACTGGGAAACGTAATCGTCGGCAAAGCAGGTATCGTGCATTTTCATCCCCACCACAGACGGGTAGGCGGTGCTGCTATCGTCGGCGATGTATTCTCCGTCTTGGTATCCCGAGGCGACATCGAAGCGGTAGACCCCCACCCGATCGGCGTTGAGGGCGCGCCGGACTTCGCGCACGGTGGATCGAAATAGGGTATCGAGGTCGAGGGATTGGCGGATGCGCTCGATGGTTTTATCGACGGTACGATCGGATAAGGCTTTTTGTTGCAGTCGTTCGTTGAAGTCGTCGCTTTGCAGTTTGGCGCCCAGATACGCACTCAAACGCTCCAACAACACCATCTCGATTTCTTGCCACTGGCGGGGCCGGCGGCACTGGTGGACGACGATCGCCCCCCAGAGGCGATCGGTCATTTGAATCGGAACGCTGAGACTGGCTTGGACTTGGAATCGATCGAAGAGTTGTCGTTGGTAAGGGGTGGGATTCGTTCGATTGGTATCGTCGATGGCTGCCACGGGGCGATCGAGATATTCTTCAGGTCGCTCGATACCGAAGAAGATCGCCGGGAGGGTTTCACCGAAGGTGGGGGTCCAACCGCGACCCAAGGCTTCGGCGATGGATTCGGCATTTTGCGAGGCGCGCTCGCCCCACCGCCCCAATTCTAGAGGGGATTTAGCTTGGAAGCGATAGATCGAGACCCGGTCGGCTTCCAGGGTGACTCGCACTTGAGTGGCGGCCAGGTTGAGTAAGTCTTCGGGGGTGGTGACTCGATTTAAGTCGCCGGCCATTTCCAGCCAATTTTGTCGCAGGGCGCGCAGTTGAGCGGAGACCGATGGATCTTCGGGTTGGCTCCCACGGGTATTAAATGCCTGTTGCACGCTCAGGGCATACTTTTCTACGACTAAGCCAAATTTTTGGATGCGCAGGAGTTGTTCGGGGATTTTGCCTTTGTCGGTGAGGGTGTGGCGTGCGAGTTCCTCTTTGAGTTCGGTAAACGCATCGAGAAATTCGGAGATATTGGGTTTCTCGGGCAACGATATTCGATCGATGTCCGGACGGGGTGGGGGACTTTCCTCCATCCTGGCGCGATCGAAGCTTGAGTTGGACGATCGATACAAGCTTGTCATATACCGTTGACCTCTTAAAACCTAGAATGCCGAAGTTGGGGATGGACTCGCGCGTCTTGACGATGTGGGGTTAGGAGACGAGACTGCGCCATTGAGGGACCTGGAAAATAGCCGGGACATCCACGACCATCGAAATTTCATTCCCCTCTTCGATGAAAAACCCTTCCATGAAGGGCAAAATCTGAGGGGAGAATAACTGACGATCTCGGGGGTGGATTTGTGAGAGATCGTACTGTTGGATATCCATTACTTGGGACATTACCATGCCCATTGTCTTTTCTTCAAATTGAAGAACGACCACCATCGCACTTTCCCCAGACCCGCGTCCGTAGCCTAGGGGGGGAAATCCGAGCAAATCACCCAAGTCAACCAGCCACAGCATTTCTCCGCGCCAGTTGTGAACGCCCAAGACGTAACCGGGCATTTGGGGCACGGGCAAGATACCGCGCAGGTTAATCGTGGTAATTTCGACGATTCGATCGACTCCGATCAGGGTCGTATCCTGAGTTCCCAGTTGCAGTTGCAGAAACTTGGCAACGCGAACGGTGGAACCGAGAGAACTTTCGGCAGCAGCAGGGGTAGAACGAACGAATCCATCGCTCGTTCCTTGAATTGATAAACCAGACATCAGTTTTTTGACTAGACCTTCATTAGTCGCTGGACGGTCTGTAGAAATTCGGAGCGATCGACGGGCTTGGGAATGTAGGCATTCGCTCCGAGCATATCTCCCCACATTTTATCGACGTCTGTGTTTTTGGTCGAGCAAATCACCACGGGAATTTGGCTGGTTTGCGGATTGGTTTTGAGTTCGCGACACAGCTCAAATCCGCTCTGTCCGGGTAAAATCACATCTAACACAATTAAATCGGGTCGGTGGTGGAGCAGCTTGACTAATGCTTCTTCACTGCTGCCAACGTTAATTGCTGACAAACCCGCTTGCTTGAGATATTGATTGATTCTTTCGCGATCGGTAATGCCATCTTCAACGACTAATACAGTATTCATCGTAACAACCCGCAGATAGGAATGGACGCTCTCAAAAAACGAGAGTTCGATCGCTGTGAAGAAATGTTATGGAATTCGATCGAATTTAACGATTTATCTTTTTCTAGTCTAGCAAACCATGAGTTGAAGTACCAATATGTTCGATCGAGGAGATCGGCTCGATGTCGGGAACTCGAGTGCTCATTTGTGTCGCCCTCGTTTCTATCTTTTCACGTCGGAGTTGTTGCAATCGTATCGAAGGCTTCACCTCAATTAAGTGGGGGTTCCCTTAACTTTTTCGATCTCGAACCGCAACGTATTTCTTCACCGCGCGTAAAATTTTCTTCGATTCGATGGGTTTAGATAGAAACGCGGAAGCTTTTACCACTTTCGCTCGCATTCGATCGAGCATCCCATCATTACTCGTGAGGATAATAATGGGCATTTTATCGAAAGCCGAGATCCGACGAAGTTGCGTGCAAACTTCGTAGCCGTTGGCGACAGGCATAACTAAATCGAGAAACAGTAGATCGGGTTTTTTCTCTAGCAGGGACGGTATTGCTTGTAGGGGGTCGGTAATCGTTAAGGCTCGATATCCACCCTGAGTGACGATTTTCTCCACGAGTTGACAATTTTGGGCGCTATCGTCAACACAGGCAATTAAAGGGCGAGGATCTGCTATTTCTTGGATGGGAACGGTCGATGCGTCTTGGGATTGGGGTTTTGCCGGACGGGGGATATCTGGAACCTCGGCTAGTTCGATCCATTTTTTTTGCACGTAGGGCATCAAAGACTGTAGCAAGCGGTTGGGGGATTGCCCGGTTATCGTCGCCAGTTCTCGAAGGGTGTAAGTACCGTTGAGTCTCTGAGATAGGTTTTGATATAACTTGGGAGATACGCGCTGTTGAAGGGCTTGTCGATCGACTAATACAGGCGCTAAGTTGGGAGATAGGTGTGCCAACCCGTCCTGCTTCCAGGTCAACCAAGCTTGCTGAGCCAACTTGTAGATCGACTTGAGGTTGATGACCGTTGGCGGCATTCTCAACATTTTCAACGTATTTTGCTCGCGTTCGGTATACGTCAGCCCCCCTCGATTTTCCTCGAGTAAGAGATCTCCAAGCACCTCGCGGGCGATATCGTGGGTAATTTTGACCGAGATTTCCTTTTCGAGGCGACCGCGTTTTTCGAGTACCCACAGCACCTGATAACACCAACATTGAATGCGATCGGAGTCGCGAATGCTGAGGGTCTCAAATACGATATTCGGACAATATTTTTCTAAATGTCTTCGCAGTTGCCGGACAGAGTGAACTGTATCGATCGCCCAAACCAAACGACCGACACAAAAGTATAAGTCCCATCTTCGACCGCTTTGAGTTTTTATTTCTAAACGACCGGTAAATTTATTTTGGTTCTGGTAAATCAGTTTTTGCACCAGGGAGTTCAGTTTCGGCGTCTCTTTTGTTTGTGTTGTCATAGGGATTCGATTGGAGATTTTACGAGAGAGCAACCCAGAAAAAATGCATCTATATGGAGTAATTAAGGTCCGATAACATTCATCAAACTAGATCGAAACTTTTTATTCTCTTCTACAAAAATTTATAAATACCCAGTTGAGTCCAATAAAAATATTATTTTTGTCAATTTTAGGAAAATTTTTTAGCAAGATTTCACATTTTGACTGGCTGAATTTTCGCCAAACTACCGTCATTATATTTTGTCCTATCGGTGAGTGACAACACTAGCGTTCGATCTCAAGGTCCAGTTCGTGTCACTTTTGGTCCATCTACCCTCTGTAAACTGAGAATACTCGCACATGAGTCCCCTAGCGCCGTGGTTGAACCGGCAAATATTCTGACATCAAAGACACAGATAAATTGAGGCAGCTCGTACTTGTGTCATCACTCTTAGAAATCGATGACTGAATCGAGAAATATACGATCGCTCATCATCAATCCTCGAAACTCTCAAGACAAACATTATCGGGGAGATAGTTTTTTAGATATCGATTCATCCGTCTGCTTAGAGTGAGGTCAGTTATCCGATCGTGGCAGTTTTTCGTCATGGAATTTCGAGCTTTGGATCATTGGATGACAAGGACCTGCATTTCCACGAATTTCGATCGTAAATCTAGCGGTTGCTATTCTCGATCTGCTTCTCAGTCAATCACTCACTCAACCCGACTCGCTTCTATATCGATCGACATCGGAAATAATTTTTCCATTTTATCCGCTACTTGCAAGAGATAACCCATCGTTATGAATCGAGCGTGTATATCTCCAAGAGAGATTTCCATAAATAAAAAATAAAATCAACCTCTAGATATCAGTCATATATTTCCGAGTTATTTACCCCGAAAACCTGAATCTCGAACTTGTTCCACGAGAGATGTAATCCCCCTAGCAACAGCGATCGCTGTTGCCGCAAAACCCATGGGAGTCAACCCACGATCGCAATTGTCCTCGGTGTGAGTTCATCTTGCAGCGAAAGTGAGTCGAATTTGCCCGAGAATTTAGTTCGAGGTTTGGAAAATTATGCCTGGGGTAGCGACGATATTATCCCCCTCAATCGACAATCACTTAATTTTGCCAATAGAGGCGATCGGGGAGGGGAAAATGCTCGATGAGGATGCGAACTCTCCCACAAAATCGGGTCTGTTCGGGATCCGATCGGCGCACTCCACTGAGTCAGAACCATTAGCGAAGTTAGTCTCCGTAAATATACGAACGTCGACCGTAAAAATCAACGACCCGAACTATCTGTAAAGCGAAGGATATCGGTTCTGCAAAATGTGGCGTACCTGCGGATTTGAAGAATTCGTTATGGAAATCGCCCCAACCCAAAAACTCTTTTAGAGTGAAGATAATCAATCGTCCTACACAGCAGAGTTTGTGGAGATTTTATGGCCTTACAAAACTTCGGTCTGATCGGTTTAGCCGTTATGGGCGAAAATCTAGCCCTTAATGTCGAGCGCAACGGCTTTTCGATCTCAGTCTACAACCGCACGCCGACCAAAACTGAGGCATTTATGGCCGATCGGGCCAAGGGAAAAAACGTCAAACCGACCTTTAGTTTGGAAGAGTTTGTCGGTTCCCTAGAACGTCCCCGGAAACTGTTAGTGATGGTGAAAGCTGGGAACCCCGTCGATGCAACGATCGACCAGCTTAAACCCTTACTCGAACCCGGCGATATGATTATCGATGGGGGGAACTCCCTCTACGAAGATACCGATCGACGAGTAGCCGATTTAGAAGGTATGGGACTGCGCTTCATTGGCATGGGAGTTAGCGGTGGCGAAGAGGGAGCGCTTAACGGCCCGAGCATGATGCCGGGGGGCACGCAAGAAGCTTACCAAGAAATCGAGCCGATCGTTACCAAAATTGCCGCCCAAGTGGATGATGGCCCCTGCGTCACCTACATCGGACCCAAAGGTGCGGGACATTACGTCAAAATGGTGCACAACGGCATCGAATACGGCGATATGCAGTTGATTGCCGAAGCCTACGACTTGCTTAAAAACGTCGCTGGATTAAGTAACGATCGCCTCCAGGAAGTCTTTGCCGAGTGGAACGCCACCGACGAACTCAACTCCTTCTTAATTGACATTACCGCCAATATCTTCAAGAAAAAGGACGACATGGGGGATGGCTTCCTCGTGGATAAAATCCTCGATGCAGCCGGTCAAAAAGGAACCGGACGCTGGACGGTGGTCAGTTCCCTGGAACTGGGGGTTCCCATTCCCACCATCGGTGCTGCGGTGACGGCGCGCATCATGTCTTCCTATAAAGCGGAACGCATCGCTGCATCGCAACAGCTTTCCGGACCGAGTGGCAAATTCGATGGCGGCGATGTGGATGCCTTCATCAACAAAGTGCGCGATGCCCTCTACTGCTCGAAAATGTGTTCCTACGCCCAAGGCATGGCATTGATGGGCAAAGCTTCTGACGAGTTTGGCTACAATCTCAACCTTGGGGAAATTGCCCGGATTTGGAAAGGCGGCTGCATTATCAAAGCGGGATTCCTCGGTAAAATCAAACACGCCTACGACGAGAATCCCAACCTCGCCAATCTGTTACTGGCCCCCGAATTCAAACAAACGATTCTCGATCGCCAAGGGGCATGGCGCGAAGTCCTCTCCATGGCGAATACCTTGGGCGTTCCCGTCCCGGCTTTCAGTGCATCTCTCGACTACTTCGACAGCTATCGGCGGGCGATTCTCCCCCAAAACCTCACCCAAGCCCAGCGCGACTACTTCGGCGCGCACACGTACGAACGGCTGGATAAAACCCGGGGTGAATTCTTCCACGCTGAGTGGTTTTAGGATGCTAGAGCGGATATCTCGAATCGGATGCCGCGTTTAGGTCTCTATCTTCAATGGTGTAATTCCTCGGTGAGGGGTTAGACCGATTTTCAAACATCGCAGCCGGCATTCTGAAGCTGGCTGCGATTCTTCGATCGCAACTGCTAGTGCGGTTAGGACAACACCGGACAATTGTGTCATTTGGCCGAGGTCTTCCCCGGTCGCCCCCGAAGCGCTCGTTGCCCCAAACCGATGTTGAAATCGGCTTTTCCCATTCCCAATTCCCAATTCCCAATTCCCCCGACTCGTCACGAAAAGGGCGCGAACTGCGAGAAATACAAGTCGCGACCGCTATATCGAAACGTTAAGTGGCGATAGTTTTCGTCCGCCTCAAGAGTAAAATGAGATCGTCAAAATTCGACCCAATCGTTCGATAAATCCTGACTTCTGGCAATTTTCCCGGTAATTTCCCCGTGGATGCACCGCATCTTGGAGGGCAGGCTTTATCCGGTCTATCTCGATCGAGACAAACGTTTTTTCGTTTGACAGTAGGGAATCGAGAGCAAGCGAGCGAGTCAATATTGAGTCAAGATAAGATTGAAAATTGTCGATCGCAATGGCAACTCAACCGACTGATTATATTCTCTTCGTTCACGGGGTTAACGTCCGAGAGTCCCCCATCAACGAGCGACAAAAAAGTTATCGTTATGCCGATCGATTATTCGGGTTAATCCAAAAAGAACTTCCCACTCACAATTTACGCAAAGTCCCGCTCTATTGGGCGAATGTGAGTGATGAGGTATTGCAGGATTTTAAACCTTGGATTAACCGGGCCCCGGCGTGGAAAAAGTTTTGGTTTAAAGACTTTCGCTCGCGACAACTGATGCAGTTTATCGGTGATGCGGCACTGTATATCAGCCGGCACGTCGGTTCGGAGGCGGTTATCCAACTCCAAGAACAAGCGTTTGAATGCTTGCAGGGATATCAACCCAACGATCGATTACATCTAGTCACCCACAGTTGGGGAACGGTGGTGTTGTTCGATATGCTATTTGCCAGTCGCTGGGATGAGACAGAAATTTCTGGCTATAAAAGCATCGCTAAAATTCGCCGCAATATCTTCGGCGTTCCCCCCAATTCACCCGAAGGCATTCGCTTGGCGAGCATTCATACTATGGGGTCTCCCATTGCCCTCTTTAGCTTGATTACGATCGTCGGCAAAACCAATGCGGGTAGTTCTCACGATATCAGTCCCCGCCTGGAACAACTGTTGAAAAATGTTTGCCAAGATGGGTTCAAATTGCCTTGGCGCAACTTCATCCATCCCGGCGATCCCATCGGTCTTCCCCTCGAAGAAGTGATTCCTCAACTCGTCGATCGCGGCGAGCAATATATCGACATCGAGGATGTCCTAACATCGGGTTCGGGTCTGTTGGAATGGTTGGCAAAACCGGTTAAATCCACCTTCCTGGCACTGATTAACGGTGGTAACGCTCACGGCAGTTACTGGGAAAGCGAACAAGTCGCCCGGACGATCGCCCGGACGATTTTGCAAACTTAGGGATCTGCGGGAAAATAATATACCAATCGTAGGGGGAATGCGGCCGTTAACCCCTACAGCAAGTCGTTGGCAAGCTGGTGTCTTATTTTTTAAGTCTCTTAGGAGAACCTCCGTTATCAAGTGGGGGAGAAGAAGTGAGTGGCGTTGAGGGTGGCTGAATCTACGCCACTTAAAATCGCTAGATCTTCTCCGGTGAGGGTGACTTCGATGAGGGTATCGAGATTGCCGTTGGTGGGGGAAATGGTTAAATCGCCAAAGGTTAAACCCCCAGAAATGCGAATGAGATCCTCTGTTGTGGTGAAATCGACGATCGTGTCGGTTCCGTCTCCTTCGACGAAGCCAAAAATGTCAGCGCCGTCTCCACCGATGAGGACGTCGTTTCCCAGACCCCCCACTAAGGTGTCGTCTCCAGCCTCGCCAAGTAGCAAATCGTTGCCGTCATTACCTCGAAGTCGATCGTTGCCGCTACCGCCGGAAACATTGTCGCTGCCAACCCCTCCAGTAAATAAATCGTCTCCCCCTCCCATGTCGACGACAGAGTTGGCATAGAGTCCCCGCAGGTGAATGCGATCGTCTCCATCTTCAGAATCTTCGGCGCCGGGTTCGTCTCCTTTGATGTTGATAAAGAAGCTGGGATCGTTCATCCTCACCGAGATGCGATCGTCCCCCAAACCCCCGGTAATTTTGCCATCGGAACGGGGTGAGGTTTCGGGGTTCTCGTCGTTATCCCAATCGGCGGCAAAAATGACGTGAATGCGATCGTCTCCATCGCCGCCATGTGCGCCGTTAACGCCATCTCGATCGCGAATGAAGTCGTTGCCGCCACTGCCGAAGAGGCGATCGAGAAAACCCAGTCCGCCTCGAAGAGTGTCGTCACCCCCCAAACCGGCGATAAAGTCGTTTCCCTGTTTGCCTCGAATGACATCATCGTCTATGGTTCCTTCGAGAACGTTATTATTTGAATCTCCAGTCAGAACTGCCACAGTCGTCACTACTCCAGAATCTAAGGTTTGCTCTTCGATCGAATGTTCGATCGTCTGTCTTAATGTCAGATAATAGAATGGGTTTTCGTTCCGATCGAACTGAACATTTGTCAAAAAATGAAGATACTCCATTGGACGTTCGGGACCCAAACATGATGCGATCGCTCGCATTTTTCCCATTCCACACGCGCTGTATTTCCTCACAACTATGACGTGACTGGAGTTTAGACAAAATCTCGATCTAACCGGCTACAAGCCTTACGGGGTAAGCGTTTTATTTTTTCGATCGTTCCCTCACTCGTTCAACTCTCAAATCGTCTCGGGATAAGGGTTTGAGCGTTTGAGCGATTAAATTTTTCTAAACTCCAATGACGTGAGTTGCACGGATTTATTCAGATTCAAATTCAAATATTGAGTTCTAATTGAGTTTGAATGTTTGAGAAGCTAGATGTTGAGAAGCTAGAAAAGATTGCCAGGAATTTTTACCAACTCGATCGCAAAATACAAAGGATTTCCATCAGCAACTTTACGATCGATCTTCAATTCAGCCAATCCAACTTTGCACCCTTGTAAAGTACATCTGTAAAGTACATCGATGGAGCCAAAACAACCAAATTTAAGAATTGATGTTTTTTAGATAAAAAGCATCTTTTTTCGAGATGGAGCAATATCCCCATTTTGCCTGGATTTTTTACTTGGGAAAACACCAACTCGAGAGAATATCAATTTGCGCTTTAACTTAGAATGAGAGTTCGATCGGAAATTGGACGATCGGGTTACACCCTGCTACTCGAGACTCCTCTATCTTTTGCCTGGGAGATGAAACTCGAGCTTTCTGTTAACCCCTAAACTGCAATCAATTTCTTGATGAAGATGCACTGATCTGTTAACCCTTATAGAAGGCTACATCGGACTTTTTAGAGTCTGACAGAAGATATTAGGGGATTGTATTAAAGCGCTTTTTTTGTCAAATATATAAAGTATTCTATCTCCGTTAATTTTCGTTGTCAATCCATGCAACGAAGGTTAACGCAGTCGGAGAGTTATCGATCGAAACTCAGTGAAAATATGGGGCGCGCTCTCACTGAGAATCGCACCGATCGAAGAGGGATGAGAAATCGCGCGATCGTTCTCATCCAGGTGGGTTATAACTTGATGTGTTGCAAGTCTTTGCGAGGGTCGACGGTGCGGCTGTCGCGAATTTTCTGATAGTATTCTCGTTCCGCAGCACTGGGAGATTTAGGGGGAACGATGGTCAGCCGAACTAATTGATCGCTGCGTCCGCCATTTTTCGGTTGAGGCCAACCTTTCCCGCGCAATCGCAGGGACTGACCGGATTTCACCCCAGCCGGAACGTTCACCGTGACCGTGCCATCGGGGGTCGGAACGTCGATTTTTGCCCCCAACACCGCTTCATCGGGAGCAATGGGAACGTCACAGACCAGGTTATCCCCTTCAAATTGGAAAAAAGCGTGGGATTGCAGTTCCACGTTCAGGTACAAATCCCCTTGCCGTCCGTAGCCATCCCGCTTACCTTTCCCTTTAACTCGCACTCGGCTGCCGGACTTCGCACCGGCAGGAATGCGCACGTCAATGGTTTCGCTACCCAAATTCAGACGCTTGCGAACGCCGTGAAAGGCTTCCGAAAAGGTAAGGGAGAGGGTCGCTTCGCGATCGAGTGATGTCCCCGATGCTGCAGAGGTACTCTTCTTTTTGGTGTTTCTCGCCGTACCGTTAGCGTAGCTGGCGAAATCATCGTAGCCGCCAAACCCGCCAAACCCACTACCACTTTGACCGTTCGTCGAATAAGACCAGCGATTTCGCGTACTGTTATTGGTTTGCCGCGTTCCGAAATTCCCCAGCAACTCGTTGATAAATTCTTCAAAGTTGTCGTACTGGCTGAAGTCGAAGTTGCCGACATCCGTACCTGCGCGACCTCCGGGACTTCTACCCGCGCTGCTGGCTTGCTTCCAATATTGACCGAAACGATCGTATTTGTTGCGCTTGTCCGCATCGGAAAGAACTTCGTAGGCTTCGCTAACTTCTTTAAACTTCGACTCGGCTTGCTGGTTGCCAGGATTCATATCGGGGTGATACTTGCGCGCGAGTTTGCGAAAGGCTTTTTTGATGTCCGCCTCGCTAGCACTCTTACTCACTCCCAGAATCGTGTAATAGTCTTTAAAGTCAGTTGCAGCCATGAACGTTTTTGTCCTGCGGGTTACTACAAGTTAGTTTAGGATTTTTCTTCGGATTTCTTCAAAGTTATAAAAGTTATAGCAGTTCGCGAGCTTTGTCGTTATAACTCAGGGTCAACGGCCGTTGACTCCTACTGATTCGGAAACAGGGCAAGGGATCGGAGGGAATAGAAAAAGCCTGCTTCATCGATCGTGTCAATAAACGGCTCGCGCAGCGCTATGACGCTAACTTAGTTATAGAGTAGCCCAGAGGAGAGCAAACGTGGGTTCGGTTCTTGCCTCTGGCTGTAATGGCAATAGCCGTACCTGGGGTGGAATTCGGAGTTGAGAATTCGGAGTTCGGAGTGCGGAGTTCGGAAATGGGGGAAACGAGAGATGGGGAAGACGCGGTGACGCGGAATTGGGGGAAACGGGGAAAACGGCGGAATTGGGGAAACTGGGGGAAACGGCGGAATTGGGGAAACTGGGGAAAACGGTGGAATTGGGGAAACTGGGGAAAACGGTGGAATTGGGGAAACTGGGGAAAACGGCGGAATTGGGGAAAACGGGAGCAAGATGCTCCCACTGTGTACTGTTATTGCTGTCACCACGATGGGCACAGACACTCCGATCCAACATGAGCGTATCTTCGATCTTTCTCCCCCTGCCTCCGAAGCCTCCGTTTCCCCCGAAGCCTCCGATGCCTCCAAAATCCCCCAAAGCACTACTCTTGAGAAGGTTTCCCCTGAAGAATCGCTTCCCGAAAGCCTAAGACGACGAAGATATTGGACAGGGTTAAGAAAAATTCGGCACTTCCGTGAAGCCAATCGATATTCGCTAAGGATTCTCCATAGGCAACTTGGGCGTAAATTCCGGCGGGAATGGTGATGGCAACAAATAATAGGAGTAAATAAAATCCAATGAGTGCCAAGCGAGGTGTTTTCCCGGATTTGGTCAGGAAATACAAAAAGCCGAGATAGGGAAATAGGGAAGCGGCAAATAAGGTTTCTTTTGAAATCATCATGAATTGGGAATCCGTGGGGTCGATCGCACTAAAACAAATGGGGTTTAGCCTCGTGTTCGATCGCAATTTCTTGGGTTAGGGCTTTATCGATCGAACGAGAATGTTCGAGAAAAGGTTTCCAGTCCCATTTTGAACGAAAACTTTACGATTTGCGCGGGGTTGCCTGCCGCCAAATCCACCACGCTGCCGCACAAAGGGTACAGTTGCCCACAACGGTCATTGTGGCTTGCAGCGTCACCAGCCATTCGAGAGATTCGGGATTATCAAAAAAGTGCCAGGTACAGGCACACATCGCACTGACCAATGCCGGTATCATGGCAAAAGATAATCCCTGCCAGGCTCGATTTTGGGTAACTTCGCTATAGATCCAAATTAGCCACATGGCGGCAATCCACTCAATAACGCTAGAAACGTGAATAATCCAGGTGGGAATAGAAAGGGCGTGCATGAAATTTGAATTGCGTGATTTCAATAAAAGTGTGAAGGTGACGGGTCGTCCGAGCTCAATTGTTTAGATGAATCAAAAATGTAAAGCTTGAAGAGCGTGTCAGAAGAGTAAAATATTGGCACCGATATCCGTTAAACCTTAACCAAAGGCAATAAAAAATAAACCCATCGATCGATAAAAACCGGGTAAAGATACAAGCATTCGAGGGATATTTTGCTGACAGATGATAATGGAACGAAGTGGAGATAGATTTTTTCAAAGATTCGATCGCCCTTTGTAAGAAGGAGATTGAGTTGACAGCGTGCCAGATATCGAATAAACGTATTGTACGCAAATTAGCTCACAAAATAGCTCAAAATTCGAGCGGGTAAGGTCATGGCGCAAATTCGAGCAGTGTTATGCGGGTACTACGGCATGGGGAATGGAGGAGACGAAGCCTTACTCGCCTCGCTGCTGCAAATGTTACCCGATCGCGTGCAGCCAGTAGTTTTATCGGGAAATCCCGCCCAAACCCGCGCTCGCTACCAAGTGAGTACTTATCCTCGCAAATCGATCGCTGCATTTCAACTGCTGCGGGAATCGGATGTCTTTATTTGGGGTGGGGGGAGTTTGGTGCAAGATGCCACCAGCGCCCTGAGTCCGGTGTACTATACGGGGTTAATCGGAATTGCCCAGCAACTGGGTTTGCGCACCATCGCCTGGGCGCAAGGAATCGGACCCCTGAAGCGTTCCCTGACTCGCCAGGTTGCCCGACGCGCCTTTGCCGGCTGCGATGCCATTAGCGTGCGCGATCGCAACTCAGCAGCCCTCGTCCACCAGTGGAACTTGCCCTTCATCATCGCCCCCGATCCGGTTTGGGCGCTAGATTCCTCTCCAGTGAAGGGGTTGTGGGATTTGCCCGCCCCCCGAGTTGCCGTAACGCTGCGATCGCATCCGCAACTGACCCCCGATCGCTTAGCGACCCTGAAGCGCGCCTTAATCCACTTTCAAAAAGCGACCTCGACCTGCATCTTACTGGTTCCGTTTCAAGCCAGCCAAGACCTGGAAATCGCCCGGAAAATCCAGTCCGATCTACCGGGTCCGAGTCATATTTATACCTTGGACGATCCTCGGGAGTTAAAAGGAATTTTTCAGGGGGTGGAAATGGCGATCGGCATGCGCTACCACAGCCTGATTATGGCCGCTTCTGCGGAATGTCGCTGTCATGCCATTAGCTACGATCCCAAAGTGACACAACTGATGGCGGAGTTGGAAATGCCGGGATGGGAAATTGACGAACTGCCCGAAGATGCCAATATGATTTCCAAGGCTTGGATCGAACATTATGCCAATGGGATGCCGCTATCGGGCGATCGCATTCATTCCTTAGTCGATCGGGCTTTAATGCATCGGGAATTGTTACATCAAACGTTAGGGTAAGCGATTAAGTTAAGCGAACGTCGTTGAGTCGAGAAATGGCATTTCCCCAAATTATCGCTGACCCGATCGCCAATTCTCAATCCGATCGCCCGACGTTGGAATGGGTCAGTCATGGGATCTATTCGATGTTTTACAAGTTCAACCTTCGACAGTAGAGTCGAGCGGGAGATGTTTTCTTGAATCGGCGCAAGAACAAACTATATGATGTTTTGAATGTATTAAATCGACTCAGATTTTGGGTTTGAGCTATTGTTCGAGCCGTTCGGTTTTTATTGTGGCTTGCTGAAAATGTGCGTCTTCAAATTCTCTATCATTGCGGTTACCCCGCTCGTCCTTCTCTCGATTTCTCAAAAGGCGATCGCTCAGATTATTCCCGATGGTTCGTTGGGAACTGAAAGTTCGATCGTTGTGCCCTTGGATGGGTTGAGCGATCGCATCGATGGCGGTGCAGTTCGCGGGAGCAACCTCTTCCACAGTTTCCAAGAGTTCAATATCGATGCCGGACGAGGAGCGTTTTTCAGCAATCCCGCCGCTATTGAAAATATTCTCACCCGCGTCACCGGAGGTAATCCCTCAAATATTTTCGGCACTTTGGGGGTTTTGGGGGATGCCAACTTATTTTTAGTCAATCCCAGCGGCATTGTTTTCGGTCCCGATGTGCGGTTGGATGTGGGGGGTTCGTTTTTTGCCAGTACTGCTGAGGGGCTTCTGTTCCCCGATGGCTACGAGTTTAGTGCGACTCATCCCGATACGCCACCATTGTTAACCGTTAACGTTCCCATCGGTTTGCAGTTTGGGGCGAATCCGGGGGGAATTGAAGTACGGGGCACGGGTTTGAATCGACCGCTGGCAAATGTGGATGGTTTGACGGATATTCCCACCGTCGTGAATAACGAGATTACTTTCCTCACAGAATTTTTCGCGAATCCTGCGGGATTGCAAGTCCGACCGGGTCGAACTTTGGGGTTCGTGGGAGGAAATGTCACCCTGACGGGGGGATTGCTTAAAGCCCCCGCCGGACGGGTGGAACTCGGCAGCGTGGGCAGCAACGGCATGGTTCGCCTCACCCCAACTGCGGCGGGAATTACCCTGGGATACGAGGATGTGGAGAACTTCGGGGATATTACCCTGTCCCAGCAAACGGCGATCGCGACTAGCGGTGATGGCGGCGGCAATATTCAAATACAAGGACGGCAGTTTAGCCAGAGCGATCGATCTCAAATTCGCGCCGATAATCTCGGTTCCCAACCGGGAGGAAGCGTTACCATTCGCGCCTCCGAGTCAGTGGATGTATTGGGCAGCACTACGGAGTTGAGCTTTCCCAGTTTCATCGTCACCTCGACATTGAGCGACGGCAGTGCCGGCAATATGACCGTTGAAACCGATCGATTTTCTGTGCGCGATGGGGCAGTTTTGGGGGTGGCAACGCTCGGTTCGGGACCGGGGGGCAATTTAACCATCCGCGCGGACGAATCGATCTCCCTCACCGGCAGTTTTCCCGGTCGCTTGTTTCCCACGGGGTTAGTGGCCGGGGCGTTTGCTTCGGGAGATGCGGGCAATACTCGAATTGAAACGGGACGACTGACCGTGAGTGATGGCTCGGCGATTTTGGTGGGGACGGGCGCTCAAGGAGATGGGGGAACCTTGACGGTGCTCGCAGATACTATCGACCTCACCGGTGGCGAACCCGATGCCGTCTTGGGGATTCCAGGGGGAATCATCGGCAGCAGCTTCGACATCGGCGATCCCACTGGAGAGAGCATTGAAGGAGATGCGGGGAATATCGATATCCAGGCGCGAGAGTTGGTCGTTCGAGATGGAGCCGTTGTCGCTGCGGTAGCTCAAGGTGATGGCAGTAGCGGCAATATTCTCCTAGAAGTCGATCGCCTCGTGGTTCTCGATGGCGGCAGTATTAGCGTGGAAACTCAGGAAAATGGGGCGGGTGGAAATTTGCAGATATGGGCTAATGATATTGAGTTGAGAGGCGTTCGTATCGATGAAGAGGGGGATGAAAGACGGAGCAGTTTAGCGGCAGGAACGACGGGTGACGGCAATGCGGGGAATATTGAGATCGAGACCGATCGATTAGCGGTTCGAGATGGAGCCGCTATTTTGGCGGCTACAACATCGCTATTTACTACGATACCTGGATTTACGAATAGCTTCCTCAATGAAGGTCAAGGGGGTAGTATTGCCATTCGAGCGCGGGACATCGAACTGAGCGGCACGGCTGAAAATGGCTTGCCTAGCCTCATTGGCTCTGCCACCAATGGGTTTGGAGATGCCGGTCGCGTAACCATTGAAACCGATCGCTTCGTGGTTCGAGATGGGGCACAGGTCGCGGTCGGTTCATCCAGTGAAGGTTTCGGCGGTATCCTTGAGGTGCGAGCGCGGGACATCGAACTGAGCGGTACCTCCTCAGAACCCGTTGAAGTCAACGGGGATTTGCAATTTCAACCCAGCGCTTTTTTCGCAACCACTCAAGGTACGACTGATGTTTTTGCCGTGGGAAATGCGGGAGATGCGATCGTCGAAACAGATCGATTAACAGTGCGGGATGGGGCACAAATCTCTGTGGGAACGGTATTGAGTCAGGGAGATGGCGGCAACATCGTGGTACGGGCGCACGATATCCAACTCATCGGTGTTTCATCAAATGGAGAGCTGGCTAGCAGCATCTCCGCAGCGAGTGCTTTCTTTGGTCGTAATGCGGGAAATGTGACTATTGAAACCGAGCGATTAATGATGCGAGATGGAGCCTCTATTGGTGTAGCAGCGGTTGTGAGTCAGGGGAATGCAGGAAGCATTGCAATCCTTGCGAGGGAGTCGATCGAGCTGAATGGAGCATCGCCTGAAACTGGAGGAACAAGTAGCATTCTTGCAGGAACCTCGTTTTCAACTGGCGATGCTGGAAATATTATTCTCGATACAGAGCGCTTAACAATGCGAGATGGCGCGATTGTCGGCGTGGTATCGGGTTTTGGTGAAGGTAATGCTGGAAACATTACGATCCGCGCTGGTTCGGCGGAACTGAATGGCAGATCTATCGAGGGACAGCCGAGCACTTTAACCGCCATCACTAGATCGGCTGGTAATGCTGGAGATGTGAACGTTGAAACCGATCGCTTAACAGTCCGAGATGGGGGGGAAATTGATGTGAGCAGTACTTCGGAAGACATTATCTCAGAATTCAATCGTTTTGCGTCCCAAAACTCACAAAATCCAAATCTTCAAGCATTACAAATTACTTTAATCTTGTTGGGATTAGATCTCGAAGAATTAAGCAGTCAAGCCGGAATCCCCGGTAACATCAATATCACATCCTCCGTCCTCCGTCTCGACGATCGCGGTGCCCTCAATGCCTCATCGGCAATCGGGCAAGGGGGCAGTATCAACTTGAACTCGGGCAGCGTCCAACTCCTCGGCGAGAGTCTCATCTCGGCGGCAGGAAGCGAAACAGGAACCACCTTCGAGGGAAATATCGACATCAGTGCTGATACCCTGGCACTGCTTGACAGAAGCCAAATTCTCACCAATGCCTTCGACCCCCAAGGGGGTAGCAATATCACCATCCGTCCTCGGAATCGATCGAATTCGGGCATTGCCATCTTCCAGTCCGACGATAGCCTGATTAACGCCGAGGGGGATTTGACGATTGAAGGGGATATCGAGTTCGATCCAGCAGAGGTTCCGGATCTCGAAACCACCGATGTCACCAGTCTGATTTCCCAAGGTTGTCAGGATTACGAAGGGAGCGAATTCTACATCACCGGACGGGGAGGTTTGCCCCCCAATCCCCGCGATATCCTACCGGGTAGTTCTCTAGTGGAACTTGATTGGGTGGAGGACGAGCCAGAATCGGCGATCGAATCGTCACAAAGGCGCGATCGCCCTTTAATTCCAACTTCCACGGAACACCAACCCCTTATCGAAGCCCAAGGCTGGTATACCAACGAAATAGGGCAAGTGGTTCTAACAGCCAATCCGATCTCCGCCACTCCCCACTCCTCGGAAATCGCAGCAGTGGATTGCCAGACTGTAGAGGACGTGCGATCGCATCGAGAACGATCGAATTGACGGTTCCGAACTCCCGTCCCCCGATCTCCCCATCTCCCCGTCTCCCCATCTCCCCGCACCATCGGCTATCATACTCTTTGATTCAATTCTCCACCTCAGAACCCGACATGGCCGATTTGACCCCCAACCCTAGCTTCAGCCTCACGATTCGCTTTCAACTTCCCAACCGGGCGGGAATGCTTGCCCAAGTCACTCAAGCGATCGCCGATGTCGGGGGAAGTTTGGGGCAAATCGATCTGATCGATCGCTCTCGGAAGGTGTCGACGCGGGATATCACCATTGATGCATCGAGTACGGAACACGCCGATACGATCGTTACGGCGGTGAAAGCCTTGGAGGAGATCAAAATCCTGGATGTCTACGATCGCACCTTCAATCTCCATCGCGGCGGCAAAATCAGCGTCGAAAGTACCCTCCACATTAAGAACCAATCGGATTTGGCGATGGCCTACACTCCCGGTGTGGGTCGCATCAGCAAAGCGATCGCCAACGATCCGGAACTGGTTCATACCCTCACGATGAAGGGCAATACCGTGGCGATCGTTACTGATGGTAGTGCGGTGCTGGGGTTGGGCAATCTCGGTCCGGAGGCAGCGATGCCGGTGATGGAAGGGAAGGCGATGCTGTTTAAGGAGTTTGCGGGCATCGATGCGTTTCCCATCTGCTTGAATACTCAGGATGTGGATGAAATCGTCGAAACGGTCAAACGCCTCGCCCCAGTTTTTGGTGGTGTCAATTTAGAGGATATTGCCGCCCCCCGCTGCTTTGAAATCGAGCGTCGCCTGAAGGAAGAAATTGATATTCCCGTGTTTCACGACGACCAACACGGCACGGCGATCGTGACGCTCGCCGCTTTGATTAATGCCCTGAAACTGGTGAAAAAGGCTCTGCAAGATATCCGTATCGTCATTAACGGGGCGGGGGCTGCGGGGGTCGCGATCGCCCGGTTGTTGCGCCAAGCCGGGGCTTCTAGTTTGCTGCTGTGCGACTCCAAAGGCATCGTCTCGAAAGAACGAGAAAATCTCACCCCCGAGAAACTTGAATTTGCCTGCCCAGAAACGGGAACCTTAGCTGACGCGATGCAGGATGCGGATGTATTTATCGGGGTGAGTGCCCCAGGAGTTCTGACGCCGGAAATGGTGCGATCGATGGCGGCCCAACCGATCGTGATGGCGATGGCGAACCCGATTCCGGAAATCCAGCCGGAACTGGTAGACGACGAAGTGGCGGTGATGGCCACCGGACGCAGCGACTACGCCAATCAAATTAATAACGTGCTGGCCTTTCCGGGCATTTTTCGCGGGGCCCTCGACTGCCGATCGAAAGAACTCACCACCAGTATGTTCCTTGAAGCCGCTGGGGCGATCGCCTCGTTGATTACCCCCTCCAAACTCGATCGCGAACATGTTATCCCATCGGTCTTTGACGAACGGGTGGTAACGGCGGTGTCGGCAGCGGTTCAGCGGGCTGCCCGTCAAGAAGGCATCGCTCGTTGTTAAATCAATGGGGTTAAACCAGTGGGGAATCGGTCTCAAGATTCCCCCAGAAACAACAACTCACCCAACTATATAATCGATCGAATCAATTCCGGCAAAAGCGATCGTCTCTCGTAATCGATTCAAATTTATCCAAATATCTTCTGATTGCTCTCCCGGATAGATGAGCTTATTTAAGTAAAATCCGGGAATCGTTTCTCCTAGCAAATAATAATATTCCACACCGACTAAATTGCTAATAAACCAATAGCAGTGATACACGTAGTTGGGCGAAAATAGCTCGATAACTTTGGTGGTCGATCGACAAAAAGCAAGATTCGTCAATCCGCTACCGTGGGGGGCAACGATCGCATCGGCATTGGCAAACATTGCCGCCTGTTCTCTCACGGACATCCCTTCGAGAGTTACGCTTACAAATCCAAATTTTCTCAAGAGTTCTATAATTTTTTCTTCGTTAAGAACTCGTCTAATTTTTGATTTTTTTCGACTAATATAAATTCTGTTCGGTAAATTGGAAGAATCGATCGCACTTTCATCGAGAAAGTGTTTCTTTAAAAAATCGCAGGTCCATTGCGGCATCCAGGAAATACTACCGGGAAATGAGGGCACGATGAGTTTGGGCGATCGAATATGAGAACATTCCTCGATGGGTAATCGTTTATCTTCCGGTATATCAATAATTTTCAGCGTTTCTTTTTGAAAAGGAAGCTGAAAACTCGTTAAATAAAAATCGATATCGTTTAAATTGATGGGGCTGCGGCGCAATAACTCAATGCGCGGCAGAACGTCAAACATCCAATGAAAATAAACGTTATTTAAAAGCCCGGATAAAACCGCAACCGTTCCCTGAATTTCTCGAACGGGTTCTAATCCCTCGTTTGATAAAATCGAGTGTTGGCTAGGATGCTTATCGGGGTGATTGGGACTGAGAATGGGAAAATCGGGAGAAATATCGGCGATAAAGCGATTATCGGCTGCAATTGTTGCACTTTGTGTTTGCGCTTCATTTATCCAATACCGCCCTTCCGGAATCATTACTACAAATGAGCTAGGAAGAAAAATTTTAGTTGGAAATCGAAAGCTAAAATGAACCGATTCTTCGTTGGCTTTTGGAGGTTTTAGATTGACAATACTTTCGGGTAAATTCGAGAGATAGGTCGGTTCTAAACTATCTAACTCAATGAATTTAGACCATTCTAAACTCGATTCATAAAATCCTGTTGGAATTAAATCAACTCGTTCAACCTCATCGATTCGATCGTCCTGAGTGTGAGAAAACTCTAAAATTAAGCGTTCTAAGTTGCGATTAACGATCTCAAAATCAGTTTCTTCAATCAGACTAGCTAAAAAACGATGGCGGTTGCTTTGAGTTTCAAGTCCTCGCAATAAATCTAGAACGAACTCGGCGTTCAATAAAATCGCCTGCCTAAAATCGGAAATAGCTGCATAGCGATCGCTCTTTTTAAGCCATACATAGCCCAAATCGCTGTAAGCATCGGCAAAGTTGGCATCCAGTTCGATCGCCTTTTCAAAATACGCGATCGCATCCTCCAATCGCTGGCTTTTCAACAAGCATAGTCCTAAGTTATAGCAAACTTGAGGGTCAGCTTCCCGTTCTAAAAAATAACGGTAACAAGAAATCGCCTCCTCAAACTGCTCTAACTTTTGCCAGACAATCCCCTGACGGCGGTAGGCTTCAATAAAGTCGGCGTCGAGTTGAGTGGTGGTTTGCCAATACTCGATCGCTTCATCGAACCGTCCTTGCTGGGCAATCGCCCGTCCGAGAGCATAATACGCTTGGGGGGACTCAGCATCAATTTCGAGGATTTTGAGATAAATTCGTTCGGCTACCTCAAATTGATGCAACTGCAAAAAGCGATCGCCTTCAACCTTGAGTATCTCTAATAATTCTCCAACATCACCCTCTACCCCATCAGAAGACCACATCGCCGAAAACCAAACCTCCTGACATCGTTCTTCCTCCCCTCGTATCAGGAAAATGAGTCCCAGATACCAATAAGCGTCAAGTCGATCGGGTTGCTGGGCGATGCATCGTTCGTAAAGTTCGATCGCCCGATCGTATTCCTCTTCAAAGAAGCATCGATCGGCTTGGGCTTGAAGCTGCCTGAATTCCATAAATCCGTCCCTTAAGACGAGCTTTTTTGCCGGCGTTTGCGTTTGCTCGATCGAAATCCCTCAAAGGAAATCACTTCCGCTTGTCCGCTTTCGCGGGCCACTCGAATCAACAAACCGGCGATCGTCAAACTAGCGATCGTCGAACTTCCCCCAGAACTAAACAGCGGCAACGGCAAACCCGTTGTCGGCAGTGCACCCGTCACCACCCCAATATGGACTAACGACTGCCCCACCATAATCACCATCACCCCAATCGCCACCAATTGATGGGTGAGATACTTGGCTTTGAGGGCAACGCGCAACGCCAGGGTGCCATAAACCGCGAGTAAGAGAAACAACATCAAGCTGCCGATGAAGCCAAACTCTTCGGCAAAAACTGCAAAGATAAAATCGCTGTGTTGAATGGGGAGATAGTAGAGTTTTTGCTGGGAAAGTCCGAATCCCGTCCCCCAAGGGCCCCCCGAACCGACCGCCAGCAAACTTTGAACGAGCTGATATCCATCGCGATCGGGATCGGCCCAGGGATTGAGGAAGGAAAGTACTCGCCGTCGTTGGTATTCCTTAAAGGTGATGCTAATCCCCGCTAAGAGGACGCCTCCCAAAGCCGTTCCTCCCAGCTGCTTGTAAGGCAGTCCGGCAGCCATCGCCATCAACCACAGCATCATGCCGCACAATCCCGTCGTACTCAAGTTCGGCTGCAACAAAATGCTGACCAAGAGGACCCCCCAAATCCCCAACCACGCCAAACGACGTTGAAGACTCAGGTGGTTCCAGCGACCGAAAATTTTCGCCCCTTGGAGAATCAGAAAGGGTTTGAGCAGTTCCGAGGGTTGGATGGGAATCGGACCGATCGAAATCCAGCGCGTTGCCCCGTTCACGGTGGTGCCGACACCGGGAATTAAAATTAATCCCAGAAGAATAAAAATAAAAAACAGAAACCAACGCGCCACTCCCAGTAAATATTGCAGGGGAGTGCGCACGGCAATCCAAAATCCGATCGAGCCGACCGCCGCCCAAATCACTTGGCGTTTGAAGTAATACAATCCATCTCCATGTTCTAGGCTTGCGGTGGGGTAGGATGCAGAAAATAAGACAATTAAGCCCATCACTAGCCACACACCGGTTAGCCAGCTCAGTACGCGCGCTTCCCATGCCCAATCTGAGATCGAAGCATCGAAAAACGGAACCATACGACGTAGATTCGCGAACATGAACGTTGTAATTGGGTCGAGCGAGGTCATTTAGACTATACCAGTCAGGGGTCGCGAGATCGGCACTCAGCTCGTCGTAATATTGAGTTCGGCGATCGCACTGTTGGCCAAAAATCGAACCGTTCTCGGCATGGGTGGGCAGTTCGATGGCGAATGTAAAAATGCCACCCTCATACTGAAAACTGCCCACCCGACAAAACGTCTAATCAACCACCCTTCAAAGACAATCTTCAAATGCCAGCCAAAAAAAAGAGGTCGCGACGACCTCCCAAAACAATGGATGACTTTTTGTGAAGTGTATTTTAAGCCAGTCCGGTGTTAGCACCCGGTCTGCCCGTTGCGAGCTTGACGTTGACAATCTTGCCGCCCATTTTTTGGATGCGTTGTTGCTCGCGGAACCAGTTGTCGTAGGGGACGAGCTTGGTAAAGTAAGTGTTTTGCAGCTCGCGCTGAGTCCGGATGCGCGTTTGACTGGGAACGCAGGCGGTAATCTCGAACATTCGCATGGGTTTGTCTCCTAGTTCTGTGGGAAAACGTTGGTTTTTATGGGTGATTCGATACGCCGTCGCGATCGGCGGATATTTTTGAGGTAGCTCGAGCGAAAACGAGGGTCAACAAAGTGCGGATGGGATTTCGTCTACCGCTGTTTTCTAATTTTTGTTTGGCTACCGGTGGCGAACCACCTAAAAATAATTTTTTCAGCTTTTTCACACCTTAGCTCGAAGGCGATTGTGTATCGGAAAAGCTGCGATCGAGCTTGATGCCTCGCTTTTTGTAATTCTTTGGTAATGATTACGAATGACGAGGGTCGCTCTTATCTAGAGGTTGGGTAAATTTTTATCTATATCAAAGTCTGGGAGTCAAGAGTCAATACTAGACGGTTCAAACTTACCCTTTACCTTTTGGAATGGATAAGCCTTTAAGGTCTAGCACTCACTCTGGACTTCCCAGACCTGAATTTAGGCAAAAAACACGCGCAAATGAAGTTGCAGGTTTTTTGTTTTGACTAGCCCCAGGTGAGTTAGCTCAGACCCGAGCAGATGTAGTCGAAGTAAACACCCATTTCTTTTCCGGCGTCAGAACCCACCAAACTAGCGGTGACTTCTTTCATCGCTTGGATGGCTTGGACGAGGGTTCCGATGGGCACGCCCAGGGAGTTATAGGTTTCTTTCAAACCGTTGAGCACGCGCTCGTCGAGGATGGAAGGATCGCCTGCGAGCATCGCATAGGTAGCGTAGCGCAAGAAGTAGTCCATATCGCGGATGCAAGCAGCATAGCGACGGGTGGTGTACATGTTGCCACCGGGACGGGTGACATCGGAGTACAACAAGGACTTGGCAACGGCTTCCTTAACGATGGTAGGAGCGTTGGCGCTGATGGTGGTTGCGGCACGAACCCGCAGTTGACCGCTCTGGAAGTAGCCTTTGAGCTTATCCATCGCGCTGCCATCCAGGTACTTACCCTGAACGTCAGAGGCATTAATAACGGCAGTAATTGCGTCTTGCATGATTTTGCTTCCTTAGAATTAGCTAAATCTAGTTTGACTTTAGATTTGAGATCTCTTTAAAAATCTAAACTCTCAAAAATGGGATGCTTTATTGCATCGCACCGATGACGTAGTCGAAGTAGGAACCGGCTTCGGCAGCGTCTTCACCGGACATCGAACCGGTGGCAACGGACTTCATGCAGCGAACGCTTTCGGCAACCGCATCGATGGAGGTTCCCAAAGAGCGATACATTTCGCGCACGCCGACGATTCCGATTTCTTCAATGGGGGTGACGTCACCTGCGACGATACCGTAGGTAATCAGACGTAGGTAGTAATCCATGTCCCGCAAGCAGGTGGCGGTCATTTCTTCACCGTAGGCATTTCCACCGGGAGAAACAACATCGGGGCGCTTCTGGAAGAGCTGGTCGGCAGCCGTTTTAACGATCCGCTCGCGGCTATCGGTTAAAACTTGAGCGATCCGCAGGCGCTGTTCGCCGGTGGAAACAAAACCCTTAATCCGATCCAATTCACCAGGGCTGAGGTAACGAGCCTCGGCATCGGCATTCACGATCGATTTCGTGACAATACTCATGATTTTACTTTCTCCAGAAAGGAAAATTTACCGCGTGTATGTAACTTTAGGGATTTTCCCTTATTTTGCAGTCAAGTGATATTCTCCTGCATGGCGTTTAAATTTCAAGTCTTAACTTAATATTTTGTAACATTACTCTCAGGATCGACCCCCAGATTCCCGATCTCGATTTTTCCTGGAACAAAACTCTGAAACAATTCGTCTGCATACACTTGAGGCGATCGAATTCTCTCATCGAATCGGTGAAATTCAGGTCGATAAGAATCGACCTCAAAGATCTCTACGTAATTTCCGTAACCTCTAAAGAGATCGTTGTAGTACCCAATAGGGGAATACTTCAGTATGGGCGGTTGAAGGGTAGGTTTCCCGACCTTTACGCCCCGAAAGGAGAAGGATACGATAGTTATACAAACTCATACTGATTTCAAGTTCGTTCGGTCATCGTTGCGTGGATCTGCCAGTGGCAGGATTTTAGTTTGGCTTTTGCGAGTTCCTGCCGCACTCGATGGAAACTTTCCCAGCACTCTTGATGTGTACCCCATCACCGTTTCTGAGTGGAGGTAAGCCTCCACCCATAGGAATTCGGATAGTTACGGTCAACCCAAACAAACTTTGGTGTCGTTTATCTTCAGAGCAACCCCCATGCCAATCGCCAACGCTAATCTCAACAAAACCTACTCTACATTCAAAGCCGATACCGTTCGGACGTACCTGCACGAAATCGGGCGAGTGCCATTACTCACCCACGAGCAAGAAATCGTTTTGGGCAAGCAGGTGCAAACGATGGTCAAGTTGCTCGATGCGAAAGAAGCTCTGCGCGTTCAACTCGATCGCGAACCGACGATGTCCGAGTGGGCGACCCAAGTTAACCTAGACGAATCCGAGCTGCGGGGCGAGATCGTGCGGGGTCAGCATGCCAAGCGCAAAATGATCGAAGCCAACCTGCGTTTGGTGGTCGCGATCGCCAAAAAGTATCAGAAGCGCAACCTGGAATTTCTGGATCTGATTCAGGAAGGCACCCTGGGCTTAGAACGAGGGGTGGAGAAATTCGACCCCATGCGCGGTTACAAGTTCTCCACCTACGCCTACTGGTGGATTCGCCAAGCCATCACCCGCGCTATCGCCCAACAAGCGCGTACGATTCGCTTGCCCATTCACATCACTGAGAAGCTCAACCAAATCAAAAAAGTTCAACGGGAGCTGACTCAGAAATTGGGTCGCGCTCCGGGGCCCAAAGAAATTGGCGAAGCTCTCGATCTCGAAACCGCTCAAATTCGGGAGTTTCTCACCCTGTCTCGGCAGCCCATCTCCCTGGATTTGCGGGTTGGGGATAACCAAGATACCGAGTTGCAAGACTTGCTCGAAGATGAAACCGCTTCTCCCGAGCGTTACGCGACCCAGAAGTTGCTACGTCAAGACCTGGAAAATCTCTTGGCAGAACTGACCCCCCAGCAGCGAGAAGTGATTATACTGCGCTTCGGTTTCAAAGACGGTCGCGAACTGTCCCTGGCGAAAGTGGGCGCTCAGCTCGATATCAGTCGGGAGCGAGTCCGGCAACTGGAGCATCAAGCTCTCAATCACCTGCGCCGCCATCGCGCGAACGTGCAGGGATACTTAGCCAGTTAACATCCCCAGCTGAACATCGCCAGCTAAACATCGATCGCGAGTGTTAGACTCGCATTCCATCACAGTCGAGTCAACACGCAAAAGAGAGCCGTTCCACTGTCGGAGCGGCTCTCTTGTGGCTATATTTATTTATTTTTGTAAATTCATTCAGTAATTTGCGGAGCCGGATGTGATGCTTTCAATTAAGAACGTTGCATCCACGGAGAAATATCTCTGAGAGAAGCTGCGGAATTTAAAAAATAAACCCTTTTATAACTAAACTCAAATTTTTTATCTCAGGAGGATAGTCCAGTGTTCGATCGCACCGATAACATCATTGCATCCGATCGTCCGGTTCGCTACCAATCTGCACTTCAACGACCGACTATACTGCTGGCTGCTGGTAGCGTGATTCTGAGTTCCGCGGCGATCGTGGGGACTTTGCAACCCTCGAATGCTGCGATGAAAAAACGGATGTTGTCTCAACCTTCACCCTCCCCCTCTACGGAGACTCTCGTTCCCGCACGCACCCCCGCACCTCCCGTAGCTGAATCTCAGGTGATTCCCGATGGCGTATATCTCTACGGTCAGTCCTCCGAACCCAATCGAGTCGGTTCTGAGTATATGGTATTCGAGAGCCGTCAAGACCGCGTTGTCGGCGCGCTGTATCTACCACAATCGTCGTTCGATTGCTTTTACGGTCGCCGCGATTCTCAAGCCTTAAGTCTCAATATCGTTCATAGCTATCACAATACGCTCCATACCTATGCTGTTGCTTTAACATCCGTCGAATCGACGATCGCTTCAACGGGTAATTTAGTGGGTGATTTTGGAGTGCAAGGATTGCAACGAATTGAGGAAGTTAGTCAGAACGATACGCGCATCTTAGAGATGTGTAAAGAAAGTTACCAAGATGAAGTTTGGGAATAAGCATCAGCCATCAAAACCCGATGAGAATCCGATGTGAGGTCGATCGTTTTGAATTCCTGTTTGGGAAAAGCAAAGTCTCGAAATCCAAAATTGCGAGCTCGCTGCAATGATTCAAGGGAAAAATCGATCGCTTGTCTGTAGAGAGCATTTTTACTTCAAGGAGATCGATTAATCTTATTGTGTCTCAAAATTTAAGGTGAAGTGGGAACTCGTTTCGCGATCGAAAATTTGGCGCGCACCGTATTGTTGTGGGTTCAATTATTTCTGAATTTATTCAATCCGATTCGATCGAATGCGATCGCCACTTCATTTTGTGGTGTAAACCTCTCGCGACTTCTTTAGATTCTTACATTTGGAGCGAGATTCTATAGACGATCGAACACTGTAATAACATGGAAGAAAAGGGGAGCGCTAAACAGTCAATGACTTCAAGAACCTCAGCGACTCTCCTCGTTTGAGTAACATCAAAAATTAAAGTATTTAGCAATCGACGAGTTTCAAACTTAAGACATAGAATTTATAAATTAAGACGCACGAGCTAAAAATTTGACAAAATCTCCGTGTTTAAATACCCCAGAACTTGGGTATCTTTGCTTTCGATCGGAGCGAAGATAAATATAGTCACACGTGACCTGCCCGAACTTTGTCGTCTTGTTAATTTGCCAACGTTCAATACAAGCCCCTGTAAAGATTGCTTGTCTAAATTGAGTGCCGATCGCTTGCGATCGGGTTAAGTTTGCTTCGCTCAAGTCTGCGGCAGTACAGTTTGCTTCTCTGAGGTTCGCACCGCACAGGTCGGCCCCTCGCAGACTCGCACCTGCCAGATTCACCTGCCCTAAATTCGCGTCTCTCAAATCGGCTCCCGTGAGATATGCTTCTCTCAGGTTCGAGCCAATCAGGTAAGCTCCCACGAGATAGGTTCCGCTAAGTTCGGCTCCCCGCAGGTCCGCTCCAATAAACTTTACATCTTTGAGGTAAGCCCCCCCTAAGTCCGCATCCTTGAGAGTCGTTCCTCTCAAATAGGCCGAACTCAGGTCGGCTCCAATTAAATAAGCGCCACCCAAGTTTGCTTCGCGCAGGTTGGCACCGACCAAATCTGCACCCAATAAATCTGCATCTCTGAGATTTGCCCCAGCCAGGTCTGCTCCGATCAAATCTACCTGAATCTCGCGATGACTTTTTCGCCACCGATTCCATACGGAGATATCCTGACGGAGCAAAGAGAGATGTTTCTCATTTGCCATCTAGCGCTGGCTCCTCAGCTTGCACATTAGTTACAGTTTAGTTCAAATCGGAATTGACGGACTCTCAGACACTGCTAGGGCTACTTTCGAGGAATCTAGAACCACTTTAATATTTCACTGATGAAAAATATATAGTACATGAAGGCAACGATCTATGTGCAAAAATTGACAGGTGATGACACGATCTCGAAAGGTAAGTTTCATGTCCGGAAGCTTGAGACAGAGCCGAATCATTTCAGTGGCTGTGAATCGTCGCGCTTGGAGTCAAACTCGTCCATTGAAATTTGTATTGAGATGTTGGCTCGGATGGCTCTGGGAAGACACCCATCGGTCCGGTGCGAGGCGATCGAATCCGAGTTTCACCCGCAGTCTCTCCGGCAGTCTTGGGGTAAAGCACCAATTCCCGCACCGCCTGCCCCCCATCTGGCAGGTTGGATTGCTCGCACTCAGTTCGATCGCCATCGGTTCGATTCCAAGTCGCGCGCAGGCGATGCCCGATCGATCCCACCCCGCCATCTTGGAGAGCATTGCCCAAACCCCCGGAAGTTCGACCCTCGATCGCCCCGTTCTGGAGTTGGGAAGTCAGGGAACAGCAGTCTCCGAACTCCAGGCGGCTTTGAAGCTTCTTGGATACTATTCCGGTGCGGTGAGTGGCTCGTTCGATCGCCCGACAGCAGAAGCGGTATCGGGATTCCAGCAAGCTGCGGGGTTGACTCCGAATGGGATTGTCGATGCCAAAACCTGGACTCGCCTCTTCCCTGCCACATTACCCGAAGCTGCGATCGAATCCTGTACCTGCGACTCAGATCCTCCTGCTGGCGGAACGACGGCGGTGGGAGATTTACCGCTATTGCGCCTGGGGATGCGAGGAACAGGGGTTTTGGGGGTGCAACAGCGCCTGCAAGCGATTGGATTTTTTCAAGGGAAAGTCGATGGGGTGTTCGGCACCGATACCCAAGCAGCAGTGGAAGCGGCACAGGAAAGTTACGATCTCCAAGCTGATGGCGTGGTCGGTCCGGAAACTTGGGAAGTCTTGATGCGTTAACTCTCGACTTGATGAACCTTTAAGCGAATGCCCATTTAAATGGTATATCCTCAAAAAAAATACAAATCTCAAGTCCTCTCCGCGTCCCCACATCTTCCCTGTCCCCGTGTCAGCAAAAACGAGTAAATTAGATGCGTCACAGCTTAGTCTTCTTCGAGAAGGATATTCAAAACATCATCTAACATTTGGTTGGGATCGGTATTGTCGGAATGATTGGCAAAAAAGACGATCGAAATCTCTTCATCGGGAAGATAGCAAGCTGTGGAATAGAATCCGCCGATATGTCCTTCTTGCAACCAAATTTCTCCCCAATCTCGATCCCACCAACTATCAATTCCCAGTCCGTAATAAGAGTCATCTCTCGTCTCGTACCAATTCGTCATTTCTTTGAGGCTTTTGGGTTCGAGTAACTCTTCATTGACGAACAAAGCCTCCAGAAAGGTTGCCACATCGTAAATATTAGAAATAATGCCACAATCGGCCAAGCCATAAGCATTATTCCGAGCCGTCATATCGTCAGGGCGATCGTCACTATCTAAATCGGCATAACCTTTAGCAAATTCTCCATAAAGTTTATCTTTTCCTTCTACAAAAGTCTGTTCTAAATCGATATGTTTGCAGATCCGCAATTGTAATTCTTGCGAAAAATTATTTCCCGTGACTTTTTCAATAATGAGTTCTAGTAAAATATAATTCGTGTTAGAATATTCGCGGCATTCTTCCGGCGCAAAGCCCGCGTCCAAATCATAAGCATAAGAAATGGCTTCTTTTGCCGTCCAAATATAATCTGATTCGGTAATTTCGACAGCACTTTCAAAAATTTCATTATCTTCATAATCGGCTAAGCCACTGGTATGTTGAAGTAGGTTACGAATTGTAATTTTGTCTGAATTAGGTAGGCGATCGCAAATTTGGTTCGGTAAACAATCGACCAGTGTATCTTCTAAACTGAGTTTCTCTTCTTCCATCAGTTGCAAGACGATAACCGCTACGAACAGTTGGGTAATCGTAGCAATGCGAACTAGATGATTTGTCGTCATTGGCAGACCCGTTGTTAGGTTTGCCAACCCTGATGCGCCATCCCATTCGCCATCGGGAGTCAGAACGTAGAGAATTGCACCGGGAATCTCATACTCAGCAATGTAATTATCGAGTATTTCTTGTAATTCTGAGGCGAGGTGTCGATCGAGCAATTGGGCACAAAGAGTCATAAGAAAGTTTTGGAGTGAAAAATCTAAACAGGATAGATACTCAACCACGAAAATCGATTGGGTAAAATCGACTTTATTTTGCTGGATTATCGAGAGTTAGATCGAGAGTAAATTATGAGAAAATGTCATTTCCAAGCTAGCACGAGCATCTGGAAAGTCACTTGCTATCTTGCCGCACCACCTCGATCTATAATAGATTAAAAATTCTAATATTTTTAATCTGTTAAATTGAGAACGCTAACGGGTCATCCGTCGCGGATGCCTGATATATCTATAAAAACCTGCGATAGAAGCCACAGAATGGCGATCGAAAGCGACTGACATGGAAGTATGAGTGCTGTGAGTTTGAGTGTTGGATCTGATATTCCTTTGATTTTGATTGCCGATGACGATCGCTCGATGCGAACCCTGCTGGATTTGGCGGTGACGGAACAAGGGTATCGGGCGACGAGTGCGAAGGATGGGGAACAGTGCTTGAGCGAGTACGATCGCCAGCAGCCAGATATCGTATTGCTCGATGCGGTGATGCCACAGATGGACGGGTTCGAGTGCTGTCAGCGGTTGCGGCAGATGCCGGGGGGCGATCGGACGCCGATTTTGATGATTACGGTACTCGACGATCGCGAATCCGTCGATCGGGCTTTTGAGGCGGGGGCCACAGACTACATCACCAAACCGATTCACTGGGCGGTATTATCTCAACGGGTGCGCTATTTGCTCGCAGCCAGCAAGGTGGGAAATCGAGATCCGTTTGAGGAGTCCGAATCGCGACGGTGGGAAGCCTTTTTCGGGCGAATGGCAGCAACGATCGCCCGCAGAGTTGAGGGTGCCGCAGATATCGGCAAGCGGCTAGAAGTACTACTTTCCCAGATTCGAGGGGAATTAAAAGACCTGTCTTCCGTGGAACGAGTGGCGATCGCCCCAATTACCGATTTAAAACCGATCGAGATCGAATTGGCAGAGGTTCACCCACTCGGGACGCTGTCGGCGGCTGAGTTGGGGTTATTTTTCCAATACGAAACGCAATATCGCCAGGGAGAAGCGATCGCCCTGAACGATGTTGCAGAACTATCTCGATCGAATCTCGATCGAGCGGCGAAATCGGCGTTGATGGTTCCGATGATTATCGGCGATCGACTTTGGGGGGTGTTGTGCTGTCACTATTACACGCAATCCCATGTCTGGGATGCCGTTGAAATCGATCGCTTTTCGCACTTGGCGAATTTGTTGGCAATTGGGATTAAGTAGTATAGCAGTCGCCACCGTAGGCGCGGACATTGGGGGATTTTGATGATTTACAACGCGAGCAAGATGCTCGCTCTAATTGTCCTAACCAACCTGGCGGTTGCTATTTTTCTTCGGAAGATGGGAAATGAGAAGCATGAATTTTTAATTTTTAATCTTGCATTTACTCTCCCCCTGCTCCCCCTGCTCCCCCTGCCTCCGAAGCCTCCCCTGCTCCCGAAGCCTCCGAAACCCCTAACCCGCCTGACGTTCCATCAACTCCTTCATCTGCAATCGAAAGGCTTCGAGTTGTTCCGGGGTGGGTTGGGTTTGCTGCCAGCTTTCCCGCGCTGCCAGCCGTTGCAACCAAGCCTGCAGTTGGGGATAGCCATCAAGGGAAACTCCCATTTGCGGCAACCAGATGACCACCGTTCCGGCAACGATATCGGCGAGGGTGAGACGATCGCTGCCGATGTAGGGTCGATCGCCGAGCTTCTCTTCTAAAAAGGTTAGCACCGTTGCCACCCGTTGCCGCGATTCGGCGAGTTTGGCTTCGTCCTCTCCCCCAAATCCCATCATCTTCTGAATCAGGGGGTTCATCGCCGGAAAGAGTTCGTTTACCGTTGCCAGTTCCACCATCCGCACCGTTGCCAGGGATTTGGCATCTTTGGGGAGTAATGCCGGGGTGGGGTATCGGGTTTCGAGGTAGTCGAGGATGGCGAGGGATTCCACCACGACGAATCCATCATCCACCAGGACGGGAATGCGATTGAAGGGGCTAATTTCCAGGAATTCGGCAGCAAATTGGTCGCCATCGAGGTTGAGGGTAACGAGTTCAAAGGGTAGCTGCTTTTCCAGGAGGGCGATCCAAACCCGGCGAGAGTTGCCGGAGACGGGGTTGTGGTAGAGTTTGAGGGGCGATCGCCCTTGAGAAGCTGCGACAGATGATTCGACGGGTTTCGGGGCAGAAGTTGCCGCATCCCCAGCATCAGGCAAAATCGCATCGGTTAAATCGGCATCGGTGAGGTTCGCCAAACTCAAATCTGCCTTGCGCAGGTTTGCCCGTTTCAAATTGGCGTTACTTAAATCGGCGCGAGTGAGGATGGCGCCGCGCAAGTCCGTCCCTTCCAGGTTGGCACCGCTCAAATCCGTCCAACTCAGATCCGCACCGCGCAAATCCGCCTGACTCAGATTGGCATCATTGAGCATTGCCTCGCTCAGATCGATGCCGTGGAGAATTGCCCCGTGTAAGTCGGCTTCCCCCAGGCGCGCCCGATCGAATTCGCGTTCCCCCGCCCCGTATTGTTGCAACAATTCGATCGCCGATTCAATGACTTTCGGTTCCGTCATCTCGATCGCTCCCCGTTTGAGTGATATTTCTAGGGTATCGGAATGGAAAATGAAAAGTTGAGAATTAAACGTTAAATTCTGTGGGGGGTCATGGGTGACAAGTGAAGGAGTTCGATCGTATGTCAAGGGGGTACTTTTAGGGTAGGTGCGATCGTGTAAAACTTAGACTCGAACGGTCATTGAGAGGGGTGATGCGATCGTGAGCCGAAACCGAAAAACCAATAGAGACCACGCCAGAAAAACCCAACGTCCGATGGTGGAATCGGAGGTGATGGCAGCTCAACTTGACACCTTAGTCACCCATGGACGTAAACTGCTACTTTTAACTGTGCGAAAACCACATGGTTTTTGGATAATGGCTCGAATTCTTTCAACGACAGCTTCCAAGGGTACTTCCCGTTTGACCCATAACTCGATCGACACCGTGATGCTAACCCGGCTTTTGAAAAATGAGATTGAGAATCGCGTTCGAGAACGATCGCGCTTGAAGAACCTTTGCCTCCAGAAAATACTGCTGTAAAAGCTCTTCTTCTCGAGTTATCGGATACAAGCTTCGCATTTCTTCAGCATCGCCATCGGCAACGATTAAATCGTCTAAATCCATCTCAAAGGCAATTTCAAACTCGTGAAAGCTCACACCATTACCCCAGCGAGTCAGCGCCTCGATGCGATCGGGCATCTGGTGGCTGGCACACTTTGCCATAGCCGATTTAAAGTTATATCTGGGAGAGCGATCGCAATATTGTACGGCTAGCTCTAAGGGCAGCATATGGAAAAAAGGCAGCCAAGACGTATGAAAATCCCGATAGGTGAGTCGATTGGGCGTTTCGGCAACGATTAAAATACCGCCGGGTAAGAGCAAGTCCCAAGCGGTTTTTAAGGTCTCTATCCGCTCGGAAATCGTCATGTGTTCGAGGACGGCAAACAGCAGAATCGCGGCAACCCCAGCGCGATGGTTCTGTTGAAGAGTTTCGAGTAATTCTAAAGGCATGATGATAGTGCCGAGTTTGAGAGTTCATACTCATGATTTAAGTCTCATCCCATGAGGCGGTCTTCAATCCAAAATCAATAAATTTCCGGCTGACCTTGAATCGCCCGCCGATAACACGCATTCGCCCCGTCAATATCCCCCCGATCTGCCAGCAAATCGCCCAAATGCTTATGCGTCCAGGAATAATTTGGATCGAGTTCGATCGCCTGCCGGAACGATGCCATCGCCCCGTCGATATCTCCCCGATCGACCTGCGCCAGCCCCCGATTATAGTAACTCCAAAATGACGGCTCCCGATGGGTTTCGATTGCTCGATCGTAAGCGTCGATCGCCGCTTCTAGCTGTCCCCCCTCAGCCAGCACCTCTGCCAGGTGGTGGTGTACCCAATCGCAATCGCAATCGAGGTCGATCGCCCGTTGGTAGGCAGCTTTAGCCCCCTCTCGATCGCCCTCCCGCGCCAGCACCTTCCCCAGATAGAACTGCACCACTGCCGCGGACGACGCATCCAGTTGGGTAGCACTTAAGTCCCGATACAGCGCCACCGTTTCTGGGGTTCGATCTCCCTCGACCAACGCCTCGCCAAGTTGGAAATAATTCTCCAACTTCTGCGGGCGCACTGCCAACAACCCCTCGCAAGACTCTACATTATCTACTGCCAGCGCCCGCGCGTACCAAAGCGCTGCCGCATCCAAATCTACCCGAGAACGCCCCCGATACGCCCGCGCCAACTTCAACTCGATTCCCGGCAAATCTGACTTCAGCGCCATCGCCCGACGGTAGGCATCCACGGCCTCTTCCCAAGCTTCGCACTTTGCCAGGGCATCCCCCAAATTGTAAAACGCCCACACCCAATCCGGTTTCAGTCCCGTCGCCCGACGGTAGGCATCCACGGCCTCTTGCCACCGTTTCAACCGCATCAGCGCGTCGCCGAGATTGTTATAGGACCAAAAGCGATCGTGATTGAGGAAAAGCGCCCGACAGTAAGCTTTCACTGCCGCCTCCGGCTGCCCTAGTTTTCCCCGCACATCCCCGAGACCGTGGTGCAGCTCGTCCGACTCCGGAGCCAGGTCGATCGCCCGAAAATAGGCGGATTCCGCGTCTTGCCACCGTTCGAGCGCTGCCAAGGCTTTCGCGAGACCTTCGTAAAACTCCGCACGATTGGTATCCAAGGCAATCGACTGCTGGTATGCCAACACCGCCTCGTGCCACAACTCCCGAACCCTCAGAACCTCACCCAAGCGATACCAAGCCTCCGCCAGGGTTGGTTCAAAATTAATTGCCCGCCGATAGCACTGCTCGGCTTCCGCCCACTTGCCCAATTGGCTCCAACGGTTGCCCAAGGTAACCTGTGCCGTCGCTGTCATCCGGGCCGGTTCGATCGCCAGTGCCCGATTCCAGCAGGTCAGCGCCCGCAGTTCGTCGCCGACTTTTTCCCACAACTTCGCCAGATTCCAGTATGCCCCTACCAGTTGGGGGTCGATTTGCAATGCTTGCTGGTAGTATCCGATCGCCGCCTGAAACTGCTCTTGCTGGGTATGAATGCTGCCCAAATTCACCAGGACTTCCGGAAACCGAGGCTGAAGGCGCAACGCTTCCCGATAGGCTTCCACTGCCCGAGGACGATCGCCTAGCGCCCACAGCGCCGTTCCCAAACACTTATACACCCCCGCACTGGGTTGTTTTTGCAAGATAGCCCGACAGGCGGCGATCGCTCTTGTCCATTGTCGGCGCTCGCAGTATAGTTGGGGTAAGTCATCTAAAATTTCTAGCTGCGCTAGAGCAGTAGTTGCATCAGATTTCAACCCCTCACCCTTGGCACCCCTAACCGAAATCGAATTCTGCTCGACTTCTACCCCCAGCTTGACCCTCGAATTATTGCTTTTGGTGCGTTCGACAGTTTCATCCACATCCGGATTTGGCACAGCGTTCAGGCAGGTTTGCGCCTCCTCCAACTTCCCTAAAGCTTGAAAGGCTTGGCTCATTTTCGAGTAAGCGTCATGCGCGAGTTTTGGCTCTCGAAGCGGTAGCTGCTCGAAGCAGACGATCGCTTTCGTCCACTCACCCAACTCGAAGAGTTCTCGGGCAACGGTTTGATGGGTGTCCAGGGAAATGGATGTGGGGTCTAAGCCAATCGCTTCAGACAAACAATCCAAAGCCGCCGGACCGTTTCCCAGTTGCTGCCACAGGCGCGCTAAATTGCGATACCCCGCTGCTAACTTCGGATCGACGGCGATCGCTTTTTGAAACCATTCGATGGCGGCTTGCGGGTTCTGGCGGGCAACCTCAATGTTGCCTAAATTGGCGTAAGCTTCGGCATAGTCCGGTTTCAGCTCGATGGCGCGACGGTAGTACCGAGAGGCCGCTTCGAGATCCCCAGAGCCTTGGTAGGCATTTCCGAGCAGTTTATAGGCTATACCAGAGTTAGGGTCTCGATCGAGAATGGCTTTGCCCACCTCGATGACTTGGCGATACTGACGTTGCTTCAAATACGCCATCGCCTGATGTTCGGCTTCTAAAAGCATTTTGGAAACCGATTTAGGTGGTTTTTTGATTTCAATGGGGGTTGTCGCCATACAGGATGTTTGGGTCGTTTCTGTGAAAGAATGGGAAAAGTACGACGAAAATGGATTTCAACGGGGTGCGGTGCAAATTTTTTTCGATCGATTTAAATGCTCTAACAATTTACTACAAATTTTGCACTCATCTAGAGAAGTTATATGTCAAGAGTTACCGAGACAACGTCGCCTGCATCTACCGAAACTAACGATCGGGGTGGATTGAATCTAACGGGTCGAGTTGAGGAAAGTAATCGCCTTAATGGCAGCGATGGAGACGACTTGATTTTTGCGGCGTTGCCCGAACTCGCAGCGAATTCAGTCACAAACGACTTTATCGATGGTTGTAACGGTAACGATACTATTGTCGGGTTTGGCGGCAATGACTCATTGCTGGGCGGGGAAGGAAACGACGTTATTTTTGGCAATCGAGATGATGATACTCTTTTCGGAGATGGCGGAGAGGATAGTCTCTTTGCCGGGATAGGAAGTGATCGCGTCGAGGCAGGCGCAGAAGATGATGTGGTATCTGGCGACATCGGTGACGACGTCCTGCTCGGCGAAGCCGGAAACGATCTTGTTTTTGGCGGACAAGGGGCCGATGAGATCGATGGCGGCGATGGCGGCGATGTTCTGTTTGGCGGTATAGATGGCGATTCCGTTAGTGGTGGTGCTGGCAGCGACTGGATTGCAGGCGATCTCGGCGCGGATTACCTCAGCGGCGGTGTCGGACGCGACACGTTTAGTTTCAACGGATATGGCGATCCAGAGAATACAGTCGGGGAAATTGGTGGCGATACGATTACCGACTTTACCACCGGAGAAGATAAAATAGCCCTCGATAAAATGGTGTTTTCAGCCATTGGCGACACCCTCGAAGCCGTTGAGTTTCTCGCAACGAATAATGTCGCGGATGCCAGCTCTTCAGATACGGTCAAACTCATTTACAACCCCGATACGGGAGAGTTAATTTACAATCCGACTTCCGCGCTCAATGATGAAGTTGTCGTTGCCACACTCGAAGGAAATCCCGATCTCAATCTCGGTGATTTTGAGATTTTATAGCGCTACGCGCTTAGGTTAGGACGTTCAGAAAAATGACCCATGACCCAGAGGGGAAGACGGAGATGACGGTGTCCTAAGGTATGTGCGTAGTGCTATATAGTTTATCGATTGCCCTTCGTTAAACTGACAGACGATGACTCTAGTAACCGACTTCCGTAATTCTCTTTCCGAGATGCTTCGCGAGCGCGCTTCTCAATCTCCCGATACCCTTGCCTATACGTTTCTCAAAGATGGTCGGTCTCCGGCGCAAAGTATTACCTTGGGGCAATTGGATGCTAGGGCAAGGGCGCTCGCCGCTTACCTCCAAGCCCATTGTAGGGTGGGAGACCGGGTTTTATTGGTCTATCCCCAAAGCATTGAGGCGATCGCGGCGTTGTTGGGTTGCCTCTACGCTGGGGTGGTGGCGATTCCAGCCCCAGCACCGGAAACGACGCGATTGAAGCGGGTGTTGCCGAGATTGGAAGCCATTACTGCCGATGCGGGGGCGAGACTCGCATTAACCACAACGCGGGTGTTGCAACCAAGGGAAGGATGGCAATTTGCGGCACGAAGCCAAGTGCGTAAACTCAATGGCAGACCCTGTTTGTTTTTACATTATTTGTTCGCGGCGGGGAAGATGACCGAGCAAGTCTCCCATCTAGCTGCATTGCCTTGGGTGGCGACAGATAAAATCCCCGATGGATTGGTAACCCAGTGGCAAACCCCAACGCTACGGGGCGATACCCTGGCGTATTTGCAATATACGTCCGGCTCGACTGCTACGCCCAAGGGAGTGATGCTCGATCGCGACAACCTGATGGGGCATTTGGCGGCATTGCAGCAGGCGGGGGGCTACGACGCGCAAAGCGTAACGGTGACGTGGATGCCCTATTTCCACGATTACGGGTTGGTGGAGGGGATGCTATTGCCGCTGTATAACGGGACTCCCTGTTACTTGATGTCGCCCACAGCGTTTATTAAGCGACCATTGCGCTGGCTGGCAACGATTTCCCACTATCGGGCGACCCATAGCCAAGCGCCGAATTTTGCCTATGCATATTGCGTGGGGCGAATTGCACCGGAGGAATGTGCCGATCTCGATCTGAGTTGTTGGCAAGCGGCAGGGAACGCGGCTGAACCGATCGATCCGGATGTTATTGACGAGTTTTGCGCGGCATTTGCGGGCTATGGTTTTCAACGGCGGGCGTTTGCTCCGGCCTATGGGTTGGCGGAGGCGACGTTATTGGTGACGACGAGTCGGAAGGGGGACGACCCGGTGTTGTGCCGGTTATCGGAGGGGGCGTTGGCGCAAAATCGAGTGGAGGAGTCGGCGGACGGGCGACGCTGGGTGAGTTCGGGACGAGTGTTGCCGGGGACGCGGGTGGAAATTGTTAACCCGGAGACGGGGCGACGCTGTGGGGCGAATGAGGTGGGAGAAATTTGGGTAGCGAGTGCGGGGGGGGCGCGGGGCTATTGGCAACGGCGGGAGGAGACGGCAGCGATGTTCGGGGCGGTTTTGGCAGATATGGGAGAGGGGAAGTTTTTACGGACGGGGGATTTGGGGTTTCTGCGCGAGGGCGAGTTATTCGTGACGGGGCGGCTGAAGGATTTGATTATCGTTCGGGGTGAGAATTACTATCCCCAGGATATCGAACGATCGGTGGAGCGCTGTCATCGGTTGTTGCGTCCGGATTCGGGGGCGGCGTTTGCGGTGGAAACAGATGGTGAGGAGAAAGTGGTAGTCGTGTGGGAGTGCGAGGCGAGAACTGCTGCGAAGCTCGATACGGAGGCGGTGTTAGCGGCGGTGCGGAATACGGTGGTGGAAGGGTTTGAGTTGCCGGTACAGGCGGTGGTGTTGTTGAAGCGGGGCAGTATTTTCAAGACTTCAAGCGGCAAGATTCAGCGTCGGGCGTGTCGTCAGGGATTTTTAGACGGGAGTTTGGCGGTGTTGGCGAGTTGGGAGATGGGGCGGGATGAGGCGGTGGCTGTGGTGCAAGGGGGAGAGGTGTCGGTTGATGAGAATCCTTTGAATGTTGGGATTGCGGAGATTTGGCGGGAGATATTGGGGGTTGCGGTGGTTCGAGAGACGGATAATTTTTTTGAGTTGGGCGGGGATTCGCTCAAGGCGGCGATCCTGATTTCTGAGATTGAGAGTCGCAGTAAGGTTAATTTGCCGTTGTCGGCGATCGCCCAAGCGCCTACTCCCAAGGAATTGGTTGAGCTGATTCAATCCCAGGATGTATTGAAGTCGCTTTTAATATCGAACAAGACTCTCACAACAAATCAGCATGGAGAGAAAACCGAGATGTCCAGTGGCCTCATACCGATAAAGCCCAGTGGACGCAAGCGCCCCTTTTTCTATGTTCACGGCGCAGACGGGCATTCTATAGATTCTCTACTGAGTAAGTATATTGACTCAGAGCGACCTTTCTATGGTCTGCGGGCTTTGGGGCAGGATGGGAAGGAGAAGCCCCACAGCTCTGTGGAAGAGATGGCAGCTTATTATATCCGAGAAATACAGACGGTTCAGCCTCAAGGACCTTATCTTTTGGGGGGACGCTGTACGGGAGGGAATATTGCTCTGGAAATGGCTCAACAGTTAAGGAAGAGCGGTCAGGATGTTTTATTGGTAGTGATGGTGGATAGTCTCAGACCATTAGTGGCAGAAGCAGAGAAGGCTGAGTATTTAAGGATGGTAGCTTGTGAGGAAACCAGGAAGAAATGGATGGAAACATTAATCAAAATAGGATCTGATTTCAGTCAAGGTAACTTTGATTTAAATCCTGATGTTTTCAAGTATGGTATCCAAATTCCAGCAAGCTACATACCACAGATATACGAAGGGAAAGTCGTTTACTTTATCGCTCAAGATAATGAGAGTAATCGTTGTCTCTCAAGCCTTCTAAACCCCCTGGAGTGGAATAATTTTCTTATAAATAAAATTTCAATCATTGAAGTACTTGGAGACCATTTTTCTATGACAAAAGAACCGAACGTTAGTATCTTCGCTCATCAGTTAAATAGTTGCTTATATGAAGCAGAACTGACAAAAAATAAAAAGCGGAACTTAACTGAAAGTTAAACAATATATTAAAAAAAAAGGATATACATTATAAATGGTCTATGATAAAAAGTTTAGCGCGCTTTTCACGTTGCTTCGAGGTCAGGATTGGTGGTTCTATAAAATCCCACCATTACTAGCCATCGCTTATGCTGAAATTCTGATTCAAGATATTTCTCCTCAACAATCATTTACCACCTTACTCGCTCTTGTCCTCTCAATGTTCTTTGTGGCAGCTTACGGCCATGTGGTTAATGACATTTTTGATATTAAAGTCGATCTAAAAGCGGGTAAACCTAATAGAATGGCATCTATGTCGAGAGGACAACAGACTGGATTAAGTCTGGGTTTAGCGATTCTTGGTTTAGTTCCCTGGTGGTGGATTGGCTTTAACCTGAATTCAGGCATTTTGCTGGCTGCGATCTATCTATTATTGACCATTTACCCGGTCCCACCTCTGCGACTTAAAGAACGATTTGTTTTGGGTGCAGTTGCCGATGCTGCTACTGTCCATGCTGTTCCGACTTTGCTGATTGCTACGGTATTTTCTCCTTTAAATGTCTTGTCTACAGCTGGAAACAACTTTTTCGGAGTTATCGCTACAACTTGGGCATTTTCTGTTGGCCTCCGAGGAATTTTACTCCATCAAATTTGGGATCTAGAAAACGATCTTAAATCAGAAATTAAAACCTTAGCTACGAAGTTCGGAGTATCATCGCTGCGATTTTGTATTAATTACATTATTTTTCCCATAGAGGCAATTTTATCAAGCGTAATGGTTCTGGTTATCGCTCAATATACGCCTTTATTTCTAGTACCTTGCGCTGTTTACTATTTGATGGGGCTTCTCATGATGCAGGAGAATTTTAATCCTTCTCCCCTTGCAAAGTCTTACATCGTTCTGCACGATTTTTATGAAGTGTGGTTTCCTCTGAGTTTATTAATACTGCTATCGCTATATAAACCCATTTTTCTAGTTCTACTGGCGGTCCATATTGTCTTATTTTACTCTGCTATTAAGCAAAGAAGTCTCGTCTCTATACGCCAAGTAAAACTAAATTTAGCAAATATGAATCCTTCTAAATCTAAAAAAAATACTGAGATAACAAACCATCAAACTCCACAAGAAAATTTCTTGTCATTCCCTTCCAATGACCTAGAACGGAGTCTAGTTCGGACTATTGAATTCTTAACGAACAATCAGCTAGAGGATGGTGAGTTTGTTATAGAGTTCGATCTCAAGTATGAAAATGACGAACAAAAAGAAGATTGGAGCTTAGATAGTAGTAATTTTGCAACTTCCTTGATTCTCTACTCATTGAATTTTTTGAAAAACGAAAAAAAAGTTAAAATTATTACGTTAAGAGGAGTAGAGTTTTTAAAACAAGAAATGACATCGGGTGGGCTTTGGAAATATTGGTCTTTTAAAAATGACCAGCAGAAAATTATACCCCCAGACTTAGATGATATTTGTTGTATCTCTCATCTCTTGAAAATAAACAATATCTCTATACCGAACAATAAAGGAATTATTCTTGGTAATAGAAACCCTAAAGGAATTTTCTATACTTGGGTTTTGCCCCGTTCAATCCCAAGTGTAGCTCTAAATCTAATTACCTTTGGGAAAGCTTTATCATATTCAGATGAAATTTGGCAGCTGACAGAGCAAGATGATATCTGTTCTGTTGTCAATGCCAATGTTTTATTGTACTTAGGCGAAAACAAAACTACTGAGAAAACTATTAAATATTTAATTGATATTATACTGAACGATCGAGAGATATCTAGTCTTTCATTTTATGACCATCCCCTAAGTCTTTATTACATGGTTTCAAGGGCATATTTTAATGGAGTGACATCCCTAAATGCCACAAAAATTTCCATTATCACCAAAATTGCCAAACTGCAAAAAGCCGATGGTTCTTTTGGCAACGAACTATTAACTGCTTTAGCCATCTGTACGTTACTTAACTTTAATCATGTCCTTCCTAACTTAAACCATGCGCTTCAGTTCTTGCTTAAGACTCAGCAAGCTGATGGTTCTTGGCAAAGAATTCCTATATATGGCGGTCAGCTTGACAAACAACTTTTTGGATCGGCAGCATTAACGACAGGATTTTGTGTAGAAGCCTTAGCTCGTTGTCGTTTGCTGAATGTTGGTGCCGATCGACGAAAAACATTGAATGCTCTAACCCCACAAATGCAAAAAGAGCTGGAAGATTACGGCTATGTTATTCTCGATAACTTTTTGAGTGAAGCCGAACTGCAAGATTTACGAGAATTCGATCGCGCTCATCCACTGCCAGAAGATATGAAATCTAGCGATCGAGCGCAAACGGTAACCACATCTGACCTTTCCTGTCGTCAGAAATTCGGAGACAAATTTAAAAGCATTGCTGCTCCTAAACTCAAGACAATAATTCCAGGTTATCGCACAATATTTTGTGCTTGGTTTTGGAAGAAACAAAATTCTACTAATAATTCTTTGCCATTGCACCAAGGTCCATCCTTGACAGACGAATCGCAATATTCATCTCTTGGCCTTTGGTGTCCATTAAATGATGTCGATTTTGAAAGTGGCTGTCTCTATCTTGCCAAAGGTAGTCATAAGCTAAATATTGCCAAGCGCCCCTTTATTACTTCTCTACCCCATAACGAGAATACTATCTCCTATCTCACCGATCGTTACTTGACTCCTATTTCACTCAAAGCGGGTCAAGCCATTTTGTTTGACAAACGACTCATTCACGGCTCCCCTCCTAATACAAGCAATATCGAACGAGTTGCTGCAACCTGCTTTAGTATTATTCCCGACGAAGCCCCGCTCTATTGCTGTTACCAACCGTCAGCAGAAATTAAGCAACTCGAAATTTATGAAGTTCCCGATGACTTTTACGATCGCTACATCCTTAGAGATAAACCCCACGGTGATGGTGTAAAACTCATCAAAACCGAACCCTACACCTACGATCCCCTCACCCCCGAACTCATCGCCGAAAAACTCGACCCCCTCCATCCAGATCGCGCCATTTCCCGCCTCAAAGCCGAACTCGCCGAAGCCCGCACCAAAGCCCAAGAAACGCGCGATCGCCTAGACGAAGGACAAACCCAACTCAGCCAAGCTCAAAACCAACTCAGCCAAGCCCAAGCTGAACTCGACGAAACGCGCTCGCAACTACACCAGCACCAACAACACACCCAAACCCAACTTAGCCAAGCCCAAACCGAACTCGACGAAACGCGCTCGCAACTGCACCAGCACCAACAACACACCCAAACCCAACTCAGCCAAGCCCAAGCCGAACTCGCCGAAAAAACCGTAGAATTAGAACGCCTCAAAGCCCAGCACCACCGAGATCGATTGATGTCGATAATTCGGGAGCGCTCGCGCCGCGAACCTTAGTCGTCTGTCAGCTTTAATTATGGGGAGATGGGGAGACGCGGTGACACGGGGATTTTATCGGTGTGAAGATCGCACAACAGCTTACCCGGATTCGATCTCAATCCAAAATCCAAAATCGAATGATTCCCAAATTTGCTACTGACCTCCACTGCACTGCCAATATCGCCCTCCTGGTTACCCCCGAGTACGAAGGCATTTTTAAAAACGGCGGCATCGGCACGTACTACGCCACCCTAGGTCGCAACCTCGCCCATCGCGGCCGATCGGTTGTCCTGCTGCTGTGCCAAACTGCCGATCGCTTCGGGGGACGCTCCAGAAACCACATTGACCATGTTTTCTCCACCGCCGATGCTGAAGCTTCTCTCGATCTGACCCCCGTCCACACCGCCATCCTATCCCAATTCCAACCCTGGCAGTGGGTAGAATCCGATAGCTACCGGGCGCTGCTGTTCGCCCAAGCTTTGAGCGATCGCTATCCCCAAGCCCAACTTTACATCGAATTCCCCGATCTCTGCGGTCTGGGATACCGCACCATCCAAGCCAAACGCGCCGGACTCCTGGGGAAAAACTGCGTCGTCGCCGTCACCCTCCACAGCGGGCAAGAATGGCTCAACGAAGCTCACGAACGCTTCACCCTCGAGCATAGTAACTGGTTCCGAACGGTCTACGAGTACGAACAGTACGCCTTTGAAAACGCCGACATGCCGTTTTTCCTCTCCGACTTCCTCAAAGCGAAAGTCGAAGGCTACGGCTGGAAAACCCAACGCGCCCTCCATTTGCCCTACTGCTTTCCGATCGTCGGTACTCTCGAACCACCGACTGCCGCTTCCCCAACTCCAGTGTCCTCGCATCCAAACCTCATAACCCCTGCTGCCAACCCCGCCAAAATCGAAGTCAAACACGGTTCTATCCCCATCGTCTTCTTCGGACGCTTGGAAGAGCGCAAGGGACTCCTCACCTTCCTCGCTGCCGTCCGCCAGCTACCGCCAGAACTGCGAGGACGCCTCCATTTCCTCTTTCTGGGGAAATCCGTCCCCCTGCACGCGCCGCATCTGCAATCCCTCACCAGCCGCGACTATATCGATCGCCAATTGGGGGAAGATTTTACCTATGACATCTTTTCCGATTTATTCAGCCAAGAAGCGATCTCCCTGGTGCGAGATCTGGCTTCGGCGATCGTCTGTTTGACCAGTCCCCAGGAAAACCTCCCCAACAGCGCCTTGGAAATGGGACAGTTGCCCGTTTCTCTGGTGGTATCCGATACGGGGGGTTTCCGGGAACCGCTGAACCTGATTCGGCGAGAGGCGGGTTTGTACTGGTTCGAGCCGGGAAATGCCGCATCCCTAGCAAAAGCGCTGTCCGAGGCAATCTCCGTCTATCCCCAAGTTCCCACCGTACCCAGTCGGGAGTTTCTCGAAGGAGTCAATCGATCGCTCCTGGAACGGCGATTGGCACTGATGGAACGGGCATTTTCTCCCTCAATGGCGAACCTCGCCGCTGCCGACACGGAAGAAGGAAAAGCGATCGACAACAACCTCCTAAACCCCCAACCGAAACCGACGCAGCCAGCTTCCCCTCAAAAGCCAGTGGCATCTGCATCGTCTTTAGATGCCGGGGATGCCGAAGCGCGGGTACTGGGAATGACCTGTACGCCAGAACAGTCTTTTTTACAACGCTACGCCAGCGAGGAATATTCCGGTCGGGGCGAAATGGTCGATCTCGGCTGTTGGATGGGTTCGGCGACGATTTGTTTGGCTAAGGGACTCGACCGCAATTGTCAAGTGACCCTCAAGCACAAACGAATTCATGCATACGATCTGTTTCGTTGGCAATCGTCCTACATGGAGCGTTCTGTCGCCGGAACGGATTTAGCTGGAAAATATCAAGACGGTGACAGCTTTTTAGATGAATTTGTACGTCGAACTCAACCGTGGTGCGACTCGATTGAGGTTCGTGCCGGAGATTTGACCCAACTCAAGTGGAATGGAGGCAGTATCGAATATCTGTTTGTCGATGCGATGAAAACTTGGGAGTTGGCTCAGAACATTTTGAAATACTTTTATCCGTTTTTAATACCGGGTGTTTCTTTAGTGCATCATAATGACTTTGCCGATTCTTGGTCGGCTTGGATTCATTTACTGAATTATCGAATGCGATCGTACTTCACCCACCGCTGTAGCCTACTCAATGCAGCAGTTTTTGACTGCAAGCAGGCGTTACCCGCTTCCCTCATCGAAGAACTTGCCCATCTCAAGCTTTCGTTTGACAATTTCTCCAAACCCGAAATCGATGCCGCGTTTGCAGACTCGATGGAAATCGTTGCCGCCGAAATGCGCCCGAACGTGGCGGCGGCCAAAGCGATGCTATTTTTGCACCTGAAAGATTTAGAATTAGCCGAGCGGGAATATCTCGAAATTCGCGATCGATACGGCGATGTCTTAGAGATTCCTCGGGTTGCCGAGCGAATCGAGCAGTGGAAACAGTACCTCTAAACATGGGTGTCGGGATACCGAACCGACATCAAAACGAAATTGAACCCCATAGACAACAACAATGAAGACCATTCCCGCCGATAAACTCATCGCCAATCTTTGCTCTGTGGAGTTCGATCGCGTCGGTTTCTTACCCCCGATCGCCGATCGCTTCGACCCCACCACTCAAAAAATCGCCGTTCTCGCCAGCAACGAATTTGAAGGCATCACTAAAAACGGCGGCATCGGCACGTACTATACCACCTTGGCTGGAAAACTCGCGGAGGAGGGCTGGTGCGTCATCTTGCTGTTGTGCCGCAGCGATGCTTCTCCAGAGACGCTTCGCAAACGCGACAGCGGAAAATCCCACTCCCCCAGTCTCAGCTACATCTTCTCCTCCGACGAAATCGATCGCCTCCTCAACCTCCAACCCCTCCACCAGGCTATTCTCGATCGCAGCAAACAGGGGAATAACCCGTGGTTCGACTTAGAAAGCTGGCGCTGTCTGTTTTTCGTCAGCGCGATCGCCGCAACCTTTACCGATGCCGTCGTCTATGTAGAATTCCCCGCCATCTGGGGGTTTGGCTGTCGCACGATTCAAGCGCAACGATCGGGGGTGCTGCCAAGTTACTGTTTCGTCGGCGTTACCGACCACGGCGGCTTCGAGTGGCTGCGGGAAACCAACTACCGCTATCGAACCGAACATCCGCGTTGGTTTTGGCACGCCTACCACGTCGAACAGTATTCTTACGATAATGCCAACCTCACTTGCTTTCCCTCCCACTTCCTCAAAGCTAAAGTTGGAGGTTACGGCTGGAGGGTAGAGCGCGCCGTCCACTTGCCCTACTTCATCCCTTTGGTGCAACCCTTGCAGAACTCGCACCGCAACACGACAGATTACCAGGGCGAAATCGATAACCGGGGCGAAGGTCGGGCGACTGACGGGCAATCGCGCGACTCTGGCAAAATCCCGATCGTCTTTTTCGGACGACTCGAAGAACGCAAAGGACTTCCCACCTTTCTGGCTGCCTTGCAAATTTTGCACGAAACCGATCCCACTTGGCGCGAACGGGTCTCTATTTTCTTTTTTGGCAAAATTGTCCCCCTCGAATCCACCGACCTCCACGGACTTGACAGCCAAGCCTATATCGATCGAACCCTGGGCGACGCGATCGACTATCGGATCGACCCCGACCTTTCAAGTCAAGAGGCGATCGATGCGATTACCCGTCTCAACGCCCCCGTCGTCTGCCTCTGCAGTCCCCAGGAAAACTTTCCCAATACAGCGTTGGAAATGGGACAATTACCCGTCAGCTTAGTGGTGTCCGATACCGGAGGGTTCCGCGAAACCCTCGATCTGGTCACCCGCACCGACGGCACGCGCTGGTTCGTTCCCGGCGATTGCTATTCTCTCGCCCAAACCCTCCGCGCAGCCGTTGCCGCCCATCCGGAAACCCCCGCCGTTCCCGATCGCAGCACCCTCGAACGCATCAACCGCCAACTTCTCGACCAACGACTCGAACTCATGACTGACGCTTTTCTCGAAATTGCCCCCAAAGAGATGCCCAACCCTCGCGTCACCGTAGGGATTCCCGTTTTCGCCGACGGGGATAAACTCGCCGAGTGCCTTGAAAGCCTCGCCGGACAAACCTATACCGATCTAGAGGCGATCGTCCTCTACGACCCCCACGCTGACGAAGCCACCCAAGGGGCGATCGCCCAAACGCAAGCCCAATTTCCCCATTACCAGTTCGTCAGTTTTGCCTTCGGCCAGAGTTGGGGCAGCGCCTACAACCAACTCATCAGCCGCGCGACGGGGGAGTATTTCTTGCCGCTGACCCCCGATCGCCTGCTGTTGCCCCAAGCGATCGAAACCTTCGTCCGCGCCACCGCAACTACCGATGCGGCGATCGTCACCAGTCCGGATATGACCCTGGATGAGGACGATTTGGAGGTGGTGACCTTCGTTGATGGTTCCCTCCTCAAACTGCTGGAATTCGATCGAACCCGCGATTTGTGCGCTTTATTTTCCCTAGAGTGGCTGCGGTCGTTCTCCTACTGTGAAGAACGAGGTTTGCGAGCGCTCAATTGGCATCTCTTGGCAGCGGCGATCGCCACGGGAGAAGAAATCGCCTACTATCCTTATCCCCTCTACTTTTGGGATCGCCACTCGACCCTGACGATTCCCCCCGAAGCGTTCCCCAAAGAGCGCTACTACCTGCGTGGGAGTCTCTCGCACATCGAACCGGCCCGATGGATGCGGCGGCAGCTACACTTGCTGTTAACCTGCATCGAGCAGTTGTGGCAGGCAGAAACGATCGCTCCCGCGCCCTCGGGTGAGACCAATGCACCCACCGCACAAGCTCAAGCCTGGATGCGAACGGCAATTGAGACCCAGAAGGAACTCAACGCGCTGCAAGCTGAATTGAAAGAGGCTCGGGCACAATTAGAACGTCTTAAAACCTAGCATTAGTTCGGCAATTCGATCGAAGATACCTCACACTTCACCTATGTCTCATCTCATCGAAGCCTCGATCGTCCACTATCAAAAAGCCTTAATCCTGACTCCCAATCGGGCGATCTTATACGAAAAAATCGGCAACCTTTACCTCGGTTTAAGAAATTTCCAGCGCGCAACATCTAATTTCTTAAAAGCAATTCAGATCGACCCCACACCTAGGCAAGTTTATTATTACTTGAAATATGCTTTAGACTGCCTCAACTTATTTCTTTTGGAAATTGACAGCCAACTTTTAATAGAAGGAATCGAAACCCTCCAAAATATTCGAAAAACTCAACCGAACTTTTTCTTCACCGGGGTAGTTTTAGCAACTCTTTACGCGGGGAAAGGCAATTTAGAAACAGCAAAGCAGTGCTTGAGGCAAGCGAGTTTTCAACAAATGAGTTTGTCCCACCCGCAACTCGTTGAGTCCTCTTGGGATGAAACTCAAAAACGCCAGCCGGATTTTATAATCCTCGGTTTTCCAAAATGCGGAACGACTTCTCTATATGCCTATTTAACCGCGCACCCTCAAATTTTATCGGCGGTGACGAAGGAAATTCGTTACTTCGATTTCTTTCCCGTAGACAATCTCGATTATTATTTAGCGCACTTCCCGCAAATCTCAGATCGGCGTTATTTAACCGGAGAAGCATCACCGAGTTATATTCTCTCTCCGAATCTCGCGCGAAAAATTTGGAAATCTTTTCCAAACGTCAAGCCAATCGTTTTGTTGCGAAACCCGATCGAGCATACAATTTCTTCTTTTTATCAACAAAATAGATTCAATTACCAGTACTTCAATAAGTCTTTGAATAAAATTAAAAAAATGGATGCGAAACGACTTCAAGAAAAAATTAATTTCGGGTTAAAAATAATGCAACTAGACAGTTGGCTAAAACAGACAATTGCTAATATTGATTTGGAATTTATAGGCTGCGTCGCTTCTAGCCTCTATCTTCACTTTCTCAAAGAGTGGCTGACCGTTTTTCCCAGAAGGCAAATCTTAATCCTGAAAAGTGAGGATTTATTTTTGAATCCGGCGACGACCCTGAAACGAGTGTATGACTTTCTCGGACTTCCCGACTCTCCCCAGGCGGAGTATCGAAACTACAATCCGGGTTCGTATCCTCCAATTTCAGACCATCTTCGCCGTCAGTTAGCAGAGTTTTTTCGCCCGTATAACCGACAGTTAGAAGACTATTTAGAGATGAAATTTAACTGGGAATAGGATCGTATCTAAAATAGTCCCGCCTTATCGAGCAAAATTTGTAAACTCTCCACATCCACCCAGAAATCTTCTGTCAGCATGTCGGGATACAGTACCTGGCGAAATGCCTGACAGGGTAAAGCTTTGCCGATGAGGTAGTAATGGTCCAGTTGCAGGTAGCGGCAAATCGATCGGTAGTAGTAGCGAATGTAGTGGGGCGAGAACAGTTCGATGACTGTCGTTCCGGGTTGGCAGAATATGAGATTCGTCAATCCAGCGCCATGGGGGGCAATAATGGCTTTGGCACTGGCGAAGAGTTGCACTTGTTCGAGAATAGAGTAAGTTTCCAGGGCAACTGGGGTAAAGCCTTGCGATTTTAGGCTGTCGATGACCTGGGGTTCGTTGATGACTTGGCGGTAGCGGGCTTGTTGGCGCGTGATGTAAATGCGATCGAAATCGGAAGTGAGTTGGTGGTGGGAAACCCGAGACGGAGTAGCAGTAATCGGCAGAAAGTGCGATCGGACAAACTCAATGGATTTCGGTGTTGCCCAACCGAGAGGACCTGGAAAACTGGGAACCACCAAACGAGTTGCTTCGATATGGGGATGACGATCGCTTTCAATAACTCGATCGAGGGAAATCCCTAACAGTTCTAGGGTTTGCTGCTGGAAGGGTCGGGCGATGCTGTTGATATAAAATCCGTCGATTTCGCCTTCGGGAAAACCGCTGCACCGCAGAATATCGAGCCGAGGCAAAATATCCACCATCCAGTGAAAGTAGACGTTAGCAGATAATCCCCCCAGCACGGCGACGGTTCCTGAAATTTTTTGCAGGGGGGGCAGGGTCTGTTGGCGGAAAATGCGATGTTGGCTGCGGTGAGTGGTGGTCTGGGGACAACCGGGGAGTTCTCCGGGATATTCGCGGGATAACTCCGCAACCAGAGCGTTGTCAGCCGTCATCACCGCGATCGCTTCGCACACTTGCCACCAACTTTTCTGGGGCATCGCCCAAACCCGCCCGTTGGGGATTTCGACGGTCAACCGTTCGCCCTCAAACTCGGGACATTCGTCGCTGAGGGGGAACCCATAGCCATCCTCACTAAATCCAATGGGCGCAAAGGTTTGTCGCAGGCGAGTTAAGCAGGGTTGGCAGTTGATACCTTCGCAGGGATGACCCGTCGTCAGAGGTGGGGGTTCGCTCCGTTGGACTTTTGGTAGCGAAAAGTAACCTTCAATGGTTTGTGTTTCTCGCCCCGATCGAATGTTGAGAATTAAGCCGGTGGGGATGGGAAAGGAAGGAGGCCCAGTTCGATCGAGGCGCTGCTGGCGAATGCGAGTTGCCCCGAGTCCCCGTTCGGCATCGAGATTATCGGCATCGATGTTGAGAGCTATTTCGTAATAGGCTTCGGCTTGGGGAAATGCAGCAGAGGCGAGGCGAACGTCACCCCAACAGCGGTAGAGGCGAGCCAGAGAACGCTTGCAGGTTGCTAAATCGGCATCGGTGCACAGATGTTGCAGGAAGTCTCGGCGGGCGACCCATGCCGCATTGTAGGGGTCGGTGGCGGGATGGGAGAACGATTGCCGCAGCGATTGCAGCCAGATGCAACTATTAGGCTCCATCAGAGTTAAGCTTTGGCGAAAATAAGCAATGGCCAGATCGGGTTGCTGAAGTTTCAGTGCCATTTGCGCGCCGTAGCCATACAAATCCTCGCGTGTCTTATCGAGTTCGATCGCCCCTTGAAAACAGGTGAGGGCGGCTGCGGGTTGTTGCAGTCGAGCGAAGAGTTTCCCCAAATCTTCGCGAATCCCGGCGTTGTGGGGGTCGAGTTGCAGACCGCGCAGATAGCCCGCCAGAGCCGCGTCGTTGCGCCCGAGGGCGCGCTCTATCTCCCCTTGAAGGTGGTACAGTTCAGCGTTGCGGGGGTCGCGAGCTAGGGCGCTTTCCAAGACCTGACGGGCATCGTGGGGGCGATTTTGTTGGAGGAGGAGAGCGGCGAGGTTACGTTGGGGTCCAATGCGATTTTGTTCTAAGGCGATCGCACTTTCGTAGTCGGTTCGAGCTCGCTCGAGGTGTCCCCATCGTTGGTAGATAGTGCCGAGGTCGTTATGAGACTTGGCATCTCGAGGATTTTGGGCGATCGCCGTTTCGTAGTGTTGGCGAGCAGCGATGTAATTTCCCTGTTGGAGGTAAGCTCGGGCAAGGTTGTAGCGCAACGGCTGCCAGTCCGGACGCAAGCATAGGGCACGTTGGTAGAGTTGAATCGCACCGTCGTAGTCTTGTTGGCGATCGCGAAGTTGACCGAGATAGGCATAGGGTTCGGGTCGGTTGCGATCGCAGGTGATGGCGGTTTCGTAAGCGGTGGCAGCTTCTTCGAGGCGATCGAGTTCGACGAGGATTTCGCCGCGCAGTTGGTGGGCGATGGTGCAACGGGGACGTTGGCTCAGATAGCGATCGCACGAAGCCAAGGCTTCCAACCATTGTCTGGTTTGAAATTGCTCGTGTACCTGTTGCAGTGCAGAATCTAGCAAGATGAGTATGATGCGGCAGAAGTTTGACGAGTACTTTTTAGAAGAGTATTTGGATGCATACCGGAGCTGCCACAAGTCATCCTAAACTAGAGCCAAATTTGATTTACATTATTTTTTCAATGATGGGACAACCCTACCATTAAACTGTTCCTAAAGCTCCCTATGATTCGGTTGTGCGAGTCATTCGATCGTACCTGCGATCCCGACAGGGTGGTAGAGTCTAGCCTGGATTATTCATGAGCGGGTGAGGAAGGTGCGATCGTGTGTCGGTCTTAGCCTGGATTATTCATGAGCGGGTGGGGAAGGTGCAATCGTGGGTCGATCTTGGGAGGCGATCGCATCTCCTCGTGAATAATCCAGGCTAATTAACGCGCGCGGTTGCTATACGAGTCAGAGGCGATCGAGTGGCTTGTTTTCTTTCAATCGTTCCAAGAATTGTGGGATGGGGGATAACGATAACTTCTCAATCGCATTTGGCGTTCTGCTTCGAGAACCTCCAGGCGTTGGCGCATCCCCTCCATCTCTTCTTTCATTTCAGCTCGTAGGGATGCCAATTCTCGATCGAAACTTGCCTTCAAGTCGCTATCTGATGAAACGGGAGCATCGAAAAACTGTTTGACAATACCAACGAGTGCCCCACTTTCGCTCAGATCGTGGACTTCGATGTAATCCCGCAGCTTCTGATAATATTGAGGCGGTAAATAACCAACGATGCGGATTTTTTTGAGGGCCATGGCGAGTGTGCTTTTATCTGTCAGCTCGTGCTTCCCTTTAGATTACTGGGTTGGGATGCCACGATATCGAAGTCTACCCACCCTACAATAACTTTCCGACGAGTCCATAGAGTATCTTGCCCCCGTTTTTTCAACATCCTACCCGTTTCTCCAACATCCGACACTTCATCCCCTTTTGCCAAATCGCAATTCTGACTCTGGGGTTCAAACGACGCTCAGATAAGCCCATGCCAGCAAGATGGCAGCGATCGCCCCAATTGTCGTATTCAAAATATTAACAACTTCATTCGTGAGCCAGTCGAATTGGGATTGCAGAGTTGCCCCGATGACGCTTTCGGCATTCGTCGCCACAAATGCCGCCACCACGCACACCCCAACTCCCGCCACATCGATACATCCGACGCCCCAACCCACCAGGGCGATCGCGATCGAAGCCACAATTCCCGCCAGGGTTCCTTCCAAACTTACCGCCCCTTCCGTTCCGCGAGGTACCGGTTGGAGGGTGGTAATCAAAAACGTCCGCTTGCCGTATGCCTTACCCACTTCGCTGGCAGTGGTATCGGAGAGTTTGGTGGCGAAACTGGCGACGTAACCCAGCAGCAGCAGCGTCAGAGGCAGTGGCAGTGGCTGTAGGGGCAAAGCATTTGGGCGACTCATCGTGGGTGCAACGACATCTGACATCTCCAAATGCTTCGCCCACTCGGGAGACAGGGGGGGAAACTCAGTTCCAGAAATACTGCAAAATACCGCGACTCCCACCGCACACAGCGTTGCCGTGAGTGCCGAACCCCAGACATTTTCCGGCCCCCGCGCCCCACCGCGCTTTTCAGCGATGCCTTCGGCTTCCTTGCGATCTTTACCAATGCGCGTCACCCCGGAACCCACCAGGAAATAGAACATCACCACGACGTAGCCGCGCCAACCCAAACAGCCCCAAACCAACACCCCGAGAATCCAGGCATGCAGGTAACCCGCTGGGGTTAGCAATTTTTTGGGCAGGAGAAATGCGATCGCCAAAAGAACGCTATTCAAGGCGATCGCCACGATCCAGGGATTGAGGGAAGATAGGAAGAATGCCATAAAGCAACGAGTGTTTGGGTCTGAGAGAATCTTACCAAGGGAAATGCCGTACAATTGCTTGCGCAACGGGTATCGGATATTGAGGGCGCTCTCCCTGAGCCTGCTAATGATGCTATTTTCGAGTCAACCGGGGCGATCGCAAACCTGCACCCGAGGGCAAATCCTCGCATTCGCTCGCAATTTAACCCAATCGGAATTATGGGGTTTGCGAGGTTCCCTCCGTCGTCCTCCCAATCATTTGCAATTCCTCGAAGATTGTGGTGCAGATGCGGTACGAGTTCTTGCTGAGGCAGTGGGCGATCGCGATAAAGAAGTGAGCGAGAACGCCCTCTACACCCTCAGCCAACTCGAAATCAACCGAGAACCGGCCATCCCCGCTTTGATTGCAACCCTGGGAATTTGGCGAGAATCTCCCGTCGATCCCGATCGAATCCTGATCGACATCGGCACGCCCGCAGTCCCGGATTTACTCGCGGTATTGAATGAGTCGAACGAAGAGAATCCTCTACGGCGAGAGCGAATTGCCCGAATTTTAGGGGAGATCGAACCCGCAGACGTAACAGTTGTTCGGGTGCTGCAAGCCTTGTTACGGGACGATTACCCGAACGTACGGTTGGGAGCCGCCTATGGATTGGTGCGGATCGATCCCTCAACTCGAGAGATTTTTCCGATCGTCGAACACGATCTTATAGCGCTTCGCGAATACGAATATATCTCCTTTAGAGTTGCTGAAATTCTCGGACTCTCAACGGTTTCAGAACAAGCAGTGCCCCTGTTAATACAGATGCTTGCCGATGGCGATTCTGTTTCTGAAAATCGAGTAGTCCAATCCCTGGGCAAACACGGAACGGCTGCCGCCCCAGCGATGCCCCAACTCCTGGTTCTGTGGGAAACCGGCGATCGACATACTCGCAGCAGACTGTTGGACACCTGGAGCCAAATCGGTTCTGCTGCCGCAGATGCAACGCTATTACTCCTGGACGCCCTTGAGGATGGAGATGACTGGGCGCACCGGCAAATTCTCGATACCTTGGGCGAAATCGGAGAAGCCGCAGAAGCTGCCATTCCCCAGCTTTTAGAACAACTTCAACAGCACGATCCCACTCCAGATCTCCCGTATCCGTCGAGTTTGGTAACCCGAGCGGCGATCGCCCTGGGAAAAATTCGTCTCGATCGCCTGGTGGAGTTGCTCGACTCGGACGATCCAACCCTGCGAACCCATGCTGCCTATGGGTTGGGGCAGCTCGATTCTCTGCCGGAATCGGTGGTGTTGCAGTTGCAAGCAGCCCTCAACGATCGCCACAGCGGAGTTCGGATCGCGGCAGCCCTAGCACTAGCAGAACTCGATCGACTCGATCGGGTGGGGGTCACCGTTCTTTTGGCGGCGATCGAGGATGGTACACCCACTTCGCAACTAACCCTCGCTCTCGCCACTCCGGTTGCCGTTCCATCTCTGATTGAAGCCTTAAATTCCAGTAACGACAATCTGCATCGTGCAGCGACTTCCGCTCTCGAGAAGATGTGCCAGCCGAGATTTCGCGATTCTCCACCACAAATCCGGGAAGAACATTGCCAAGGGGCTGCGGAGGCGATTCCGCACTTGTTCGCCGCTTTGGAAAATCCAACTTCCCACCGCAGCTTTTATCTCGAATCCACTCTTGCCAGTTTTGGAGATGCGGCTCTTCCGGGAGTGTTGAACCTTTTGGAACTCGAAGATGTTGAGATGCGATCGAGCGCCGTCCGAATCCTGCAACGACAAATCCAGAGGCAGGAATCTCCTCAGGCAATCGAGGCATTATTAACCGCCCTTCAGGACGAGGATGAATCCGTACGGTGGCTGGCGGCATTGGCACTGGTTCCCACAGCATCCGCCACCGAAGCGATGCCCGTTTTAATCGCGCGCCTGGAGCAAACCAATCCCGACAGTCGCGAGTTCGGGGAAGTTTCCAGAGCGATCGAGCAAATTGGCTCTCGGGCGATTCCCTTTCGATTGCCACTCTTCGATCGCGATAACCCTCGTCTCCGGAGTCGGACGATCGAAATTCTTCGGAAGATCGGTCCGACGGCAATCCCCGAAATTGCCAACGCCCTCGAAGATGCCGATCCGATCGCCCAAATCGAGGCGGCAACAACCCTCGCTCAGTTCGATCCCGAGTGGAGATCGACCGCATTCGATCTTCTCCGGGCACACTTCGATGATTCCGATCTTGAAGTGCGGCGATGGGCGCTTCTGGGTGCGGGTAGAATTGGTGCGGCTGCTGCCCCACTGGTGCCCGATCTCATCGAAGCCCTTGCAGATGAAGAACTCATCGTCCGTCAAAGTGCAACCTATGCTTTAGGGGAGATTGGAGTGGGTGCCACCCCAGCCATTCCTCACCTGATTGAAATCCTGCAACGCGAAACCGATTCGAGAAGCCGCCACAATATCGTGTTTTCTCTGCTCAAAATTGGCAGTCAAACTCCAGAGGAACTCAAACCGGCGATTCCGGCGCTTATCGAAACCTTAGCCGATCCCAATGTGCGACACATTACCATTCTTGCATTGGGTGCGATTTCGGATGCCGCAGCTGTCCCCCCACTCATCGAGCTATTAGAAGATGAAGAGCCCCATTTTCGCGGACTCGCGATCGAAGCGTTAGGACGAATGGGAGAAGTCGCCGCCCCAGCAGTTCCCGCACTCATCGAACGGTTAGAGGATGGAGAGGGAGACGTTCGCATCAAAGCGATCGAGGCGTTGGGTAATATTGGAGAACCGGCATCTGCGGCGATCGAACCCTTGCAAGGTCTGTGCGATCGCGAAAATCCTCGAGTGCGCGCTCTCGTTCGCGATGCCCTCAGTGATATTCAACCAGAATCGAAGTCGGTTTGTGACGTGGAGATTGGGAGATAGGGGGACGGGGAGACAAGGGAGAGAGAGCGAATCGATCGTTTGCTATGCACTTTCTCAAAATACGACTTCTCAAAACACCACGATTGAGAGATTTTCGATCGGTATTTTTGCCATTGGAAACCGCATCGACGTGCTTTCTCCGCGTCCAGTGCATCCGGCGCATCTATTCGATCGACTACCAACCCAACGCAGAATAAAACGGCTTCGTGGCAGCCTTTGCCGCTTTGGGGGTTTCCTCCGCTTCCGGGGGCAGTTCTCCCTCGACGCGATATTCCGTGCAGAAGGTGGCGGTATTGAAGCCACCGAAACGCTTGACGGTACTGGTGCGCATCCGCACGCCGGGACTGGCAAACCAAAACCGCTCGATCGAACTCATGGTTTCGTACTCGGTAATCAGTACTAACCCATCATCTTCATCCATCACAAATTCCCCAGCAACCGGGGCAATTTCCGCATAACCCCGTTCTCTGAGCATCTTGCCTTTCTGGGGATTGTCGGCATCGGGAACGATCGCGAATACCGTCGAACCTTCGTGGTTGTCGTCTTCTCCCCGATCCCATTGCATAGAACCGTTCCAGCGCACGTAAGCCCCTCCGGCACAAGTACTCGGATCGATATCGTACATTTGGCAGATGGCGACAACGCGCTCGTCATCGGGGGGCAGGGTATCGACGGCGATCGCAGAACTCCCCATTTCCGCGCGGCGAAAGGGTAAATGATGGGTAGTGCGCTGGGAAACCCACTTTCCAGCACTTTTTTCAAAAAATTCCATCGCGTTCATGAGAATCGGCTCCTTGTTTGGGAAAATGGCGGTGTTGGCTTCGATCTATGATAAAGCGCAACGCGCAGGGAATGGGGTGTGGGGTGTGGGGTGTGGGGGAAGAGAATTAAAAATGCGTCTTGGAAAGTTGAACGGGACTCAAACCGACACCGCTCACTTTCCGCAAAATTCAAAATTCATTCTCCCTTGTCCCCCCTCTCACCGCGTCACCGCGTCTCCGTGTCTCCCCTCCTCCCATCCAATTTGGAATGACGAAATGAAAATCGTTTCTCTTCTACCCAGTGCGACGGAAATTGTCGATATTTTGGGTTGTACCGATCGACTTGTGGGGCGATCGCACGAATGCGACTACCCGCCTCAAGTGCAGCAGCTTCCCGTCTGCACCCAACCCAAGTTCGATCCGGTCGGAACCAGCGGCGAAATTCACGATCGCGTCACCGAAGTCTTGCAATCGGCATTGAGTGTCTATCGGGTGGAAACTCAGATGTTGCAGCAGTTGCAACCGACACACATCATTACCCAAGCTCAGTGCGAAGTCTGCGCGGTGAGTTTGGCGGATGTGGAACGGGCCGTTGCCCAGTTGACGGGATTTGAACCGGAGATTATCTCGTTGCAACCAACGGTGTTGGAGGAAGTGTGGCAAGATATTCGCCGGGTGGCCAATTGCTTAGGTGTAGATGGGGAAAAGGCAGTTGCCTCGTTGCAATCTCGGGTGGCCGCCTGTCAGCAGCAAGTAGAAACCGTGCCAGAATCCGATCGCCCTCGCGTTGCGACCATCGAATGGGCCGATCCATTGATGGCGGCGGGAAACTGGGTGCCAGAGTTAATCGAACTGGCGGGGGGTCAATCCCTATTTGGCGAAGTGGGCAAACATTCCCCGTGGATGAAATGGGAAGAACTGCACGCGGCAGATCCCGATATCATCATCTTGATGCCCTGTGGCTTCGACTTATCCCGCACTCGCCAGGATGCCGACGCCTTAGCGCAAAATCCCCAGTGGCAGGAGTTACGCGCCGTCCGAACCGGTCGCATTTACCTAAGCGATGGCAACCAATACTTCAATCGTCCGGGACCGAGATTGGTGGATTCTTTGGAGATTTTAGCGGAGATTCTGTATCCCGATCTCGCTCGATTCGGGCATCAAGGACAGGGTTGGATGCCCTATGAGTAACTTGTAGGGGCAAAGCATTCGGCAAGTCACTTTGAAATTGACTCGATCGATATTCGGCCGAATGCTTCGCCCTTCTTCGCGGTAACACCAAGCGATTTGCCTAAACTGTCACCGATAATCGATCGCGGCTTGGTGTTAAATCGCAGTAGGAAAACTCCGGTACGATCGCCACTGCGGGTAAATCGAAAAAGATGACGAACCGAGCGGTGGAAATCTCGATGGAAACTGGGGAAAAAGCCGATCGATCGCCCTAACAACCTTCTTGCTACAGCGGTGGAAAGTTGGCACGCCACCATTGATACCATTCAAACCAAGCTTGCTCTAATTGTTGTTGCGTGACTTCCGGTTGAGATTCCGATAACGGCATTGATGCAAACGTCCACAAGCAGCGATCGTCCCGCCATTTTTCCCGACGGAACAGCCAAGCGGGAAGCCGTCCCAACTGTGCGTCGTGAATATCTTGATTGTGTCGGTATTGCTCTCGGGTATAGGTACTGTTGCCTCTGGGATTGATGCAAGCACTTAAATAAATGCGATCGCCATCGGCAAACAGCGCGTAATCTCCAACTCCGGTTTTCTGCTCTAAAGCAAGGGAAACCTCGGACGTTGAGGAACCTAAAGACGAGTGTTTGCGCACGAATCGCTCGACTTCCCCTTCCGTATCCACCACATAGCGCACCTCAATATCGAGGGGTTGGCGATCGCCGGTATATTGATAGCGCATGCCGCCGAGAATCGTCGAACCGTACTCATCCTCCCCTTTGGTAATGCCTTTGAGGCGCTGACTTTCACCGGGTTCCCAGTGGGTGAGGGGAATCGAAGCAGGAAATTGGACGGGTTTTCGCTGACCGAGGGTGGGATCGAACAGCACCCGCACGAACAGCATACCCACCAGACCTAACTCAAAAATGGCAATCGGCAGCCGTAGTTTTCTCCAAAGAGAACTCGCAGCAGGCTTGTCGGGTTTCAATTCATCCATTGTTTCAGGTCTTGACGATCGATAAATTCATCGTTGCCCGGTCTAAGCAGGCATTCAACTTATCGGCGAGCACCCGAACTTGTGGTTCTTCAAACATCAAATGGTGGTAGCCAAAAATTTCCTCAACTTCTAGCTTTTGTGAAGATAGATCGCCCAGATTCTGGAAATCTTTGCAACGCCATTCACTCGATAAGAATAAGTGTACTTGACCGGCATACACTGGGGGATGATAGTTTTCGATCGCTTGACTAAAGGCAAAAAACAAGCTGGCGTCTCGAACCTGTTGCTCGGTTTTTCGATTGACTGTCTTTTGCCAACGATTCATTTTGTGGGTGAGACGATGAACGTAGTCTTTCACCTTATCTTTAAATTTCTCCGTGATATATCCCGCCCCAAACTGTCGAAAATTATCCCAATATAGCTTCAAGCTCGAAGGGCGAGAATTCCAAAATCCATCGATGGAAACTAACAGTTGCACCTCTTCTCCCAACTCTTGAAGTTGCCGCGCGATCTCGAAGGTCAATTTAACATCAGCACAGTAAGCCCCCAATAAATAAGGACCGCTCGATCGAACCGTTTGCATTTGGGCGATTGCCCGAGTTGCAACCTCTTCTAGGCGCAGATTGGATAGTTGAGCCTCCTGTAAACCCAAGCGAAACACGTTCACGCCGTACAGGGGTCGATCGATATCGAAGTAGCCGCGCAATTTTTTGGCATACCCCATCGAATTGATGAAGAAAAATGGCAGTTTGCGGCCGCTGGTTTTCAACGGCACGATTCCGGCATCGGTAGCACCGTCGCCATCGCCACTCAGATAACGAGCCATCTGCTCGATGGTAGAAGACTCAAACAGCACCGCAGCACTCAGAACCCGATCGAACGCCTCCTCCATAAGGGCGATCGCCCGCACCGCACTCAGAGAATTCCCCCCCAACTCGAAAAAATCATCGCGAACGCCGACTTCCTCCACCCCCAGCACCTGCTGCCAAATCCGAACCAGTTGAGACTCTACCTCGGTTTGGGGCATTTGAGGCGCAGTCTCCCGCGTCGGTTGCCAGGGTTGCCGCGCGAGGGTGCGACGATCGATTTTCCCATTTGGATTCAGCGGCAGCGCATCTCGCCATACAAACGCTGAAGGAATCATCACATCGGGTAATTCCTGACTCAGAAAGCCGCGCAATTGGGACATGGTGGGGATAGATGCCCCCCGCGCAACCACATAGGCGACCAAACAGGTTTCTCCCACCGCGTTCTCTTGAGGAACCACTGCTGTTTGCCAGATTGCCGGGTGTGTTTCCAAGGCGACCTCCACTTCCCCCGGTTCGACGCGCACCCCGCGAATTTTCACCTGACGATCGAGACGACCGAGAATTTGCAGGGTTCCATCCGCCCCGTAGCAACCCCGATCTCCCGTATAGTAAACGCGGTCTGCGGGGTCCTTGCCGAAGGGATTGGGGGCGAAGCGTCCCGTCTCCTGAGAACCGGGAAGATATCCCAAACTGCAAAAGGGCGTCCGGATGACAATTTCCCCCGGTTCTCCCACCTCACAGAGTCGATCTCCCTGGGTCACAATTAAAATCTGGGTTTCGGGTAGGGGAATGCCGATGGGTTGTATTCCCGGATGTAGCTCCTCAGGAACCCGATAGTAGCATTTTGCCAGGGTGGTTTCTGTGGGGCCGTAGAGATTGATAATTTCCCCCGCTTCGGGAAATCGATCGCGCCACTGACGCACCAGGCAATCGCTTAAGGGTTCGCCAGCAAAGAAAATCCGCCGCAGCGCCGGCAACCTCATATTGGGGGGAACATCCCGCAACCATCCGCGCACTAAAGCGGGAACGGTATGGATGAGGGTGATTTCCTCCCGTTCCAGCCAGGGTAGAATTTGCCGGGGGTCGAGTCGATTTTCTGTCGCGGGTAGATGCACAGTGGCACCGCTAGTCAGAGGCAGGAATACATCCCGCAGCATTACGTCAAATGATAGGGCACTCAGTTGGGCGCAACGATCGCCGGGTCCGATTTCAAAAGTGTTTCGCTGCCAGTGGAGAAAATGGGAAAGTCCTTTGTGACAACCCAAGACACCTTTGGGGGTTCCGGTACTGCCGGAGGTGAAGAAAATGTAAGCCCCGTCATCGGGTTCGGGTTCGTCGATGCGATCGACTTTCTCAGAAAAATCGCCCTTCGATTTGCTGATTTCTCCGGTATTGCCATCGACGAAAAGACTGGCTTTGAATTCTGAGGTTCGATCGATATCCGGGGAATGAATGCCAACGAAGATGCGATATTTTGCTTTGGCCGCACTTACCATTCGTTCCTGTCGCCCGGATGGCAAACTCGGATCGATGGTCAGCAGCACCCCGCGACTCATCAGGACTCCCATCATCGCTGCGATCGGTCCGAAACTGCGCCCTCCATAGACGGCGATCGTCTCTCCTGGCATAACTCCCCCTGCGATTAGGGTGCGGGCGATGTTGCGAGCGCACCGATCGAGTTGGCGATAGGTCCAAGTGCGATCGCCCATCGACACCGCCGAGGCATCGGGATGGCGATCGACCCAGCGGGCAAATACTGTGGTGACCGGTTCGTAACGGGTTTGGGGCAACGCCGCACGGGGGTCGGGGGGGAACGCACCCCAAGAGTCTCGCTCTTCCAAGCAGGGGGAAATCAAGGGTAATGCAGAATACATTCTCATAATCGGGAATCTAGATTTTGGGATCTTCACAGAACTCAGTGCCGCGATCGGGAAATCGCAGCGTTCGTCGAGAATTCTGGCGGACTTGGGTAGACTCTGGAATGATAGCGGTGACATTGAACGCTCTATCGAACAACTATCCCGATCGTGAGCGATCTTTACGTCATCTGCGCTTGGGAAAACGGCGATCGAACTCGATCGCAGAGCATCGAGAATAATTCGCGATCGTTCAGTACGCTTTTTCCATCTCTTTCCCTATTCTATCCTCGTGCTTTTTGAAGTCTCCTCCGATCGTCTGACGGTGATTTGTACGTATTGACCCGAACTCGCTCTTACTCACTTTGGCTAATGTATTCAGGACGAATGAGCAAAAAGCAAATCCAGCCAAAAATCAGAATCGAGATGACTGAGAAAATTTGCGATCCGCCTCCGGTGTGCCAGTAATGAAATGCTTCTTCGCTGGTTGCAGCTAAATGAGCCATCAGAGAAATGCGGATGACGTTAATCGTAAATCCAACGATCACTGCAGAGAAAGGGGCAAGAAACTTTCCCCATCGATCGGTGGGAAACATGAATAAGAAGAGAATCGATAATCTCAAGAGAAAATCCAACACTCTCAAACGCGCGCAGGCATCGGCGACTTCCACTACGGAATTGGGAAGGTGAATTAATACGCCATCGAGCCTCACGTCAAAGTTGAGAACTTCGAGCAAAAAGGTCGAACATTTAGCGGTGACGGTGGCGATGGTTTCGGGTGAGAGAAGGGCGATCGTCCATCCAATGGGTTGAGAGAAGGCTTCTCCTGGCAAAGCGAGAACGACGAGCGCAATCAATTCTCGCCAATATTGCCTGAGTTCTCGAATACCAGAGGCGATCGCCCCCATTGCCACTCCAAAAATTAAGGGCAATACTTGCACGAATGCACTATCTCCAGCAATTTGAGTGGTTTTGAGGAGGGCTAAGGTTAGAAGAACCGTACCGAAAGCCATCGAAAAGAGGTTACTTTCTAAACGAAGAGTCTCTTTTCGATCCCAAAGCATCGAGATAATGGCTCCCCAAAAGATAACCGCCATGCTGAGAATACGGATACTTTGGGTTTTGTCGGTGAGGGAAATGTGGAGAACAACCAGTCCGACTCCCAGAGCGAGCAACCAATATTTATCATCTTTAATCAGAGAAAGCGATCTCCTCATATCAAATTAAATTGCGAGAATATTTAAAGTATTTTTCGTCTGTTTTGCTGTTCTGAAGGCTATTTGGCAATAATTTGGAAATAGTTTTGGGGTCGGTTCGATCCCAATTTGTTTTTGCCGAAACCGATCGTTAACCGATCGTTCTAATATACCTACAGCATGGTCTTATTTCTAACTACTTTTACCCAATGGGTGGGGTTCGATTGTATTCTCTTTAAATATTAGCGAATTGATGGGATGAGATGAGACTTCTCCGGGAATCTACTGACTGCGATCGGCAACGATCGAGATCTCAGTTCGGATTGTGGCGAGATTAAGTGTCTCGTTCGGATCGGTACAATTGATGAGAATCTTCAACGAATACTCGACGATAAACCGTTCGAAAAAAATAGAATTTTACCCTGACAACGTTTGCATTTCTGAAGGATAAACCCTTTTCAAATCACGAGAATGCTTAAGATTTTGCCTCTACCCCGCTTCACAAATAAATAACCAGCGCTAGAAAAACCGGACCATAGTTTATTGAGCACCCTATGGCAACAACCGTACTTTTAGACTTTACGGCTTTTCAACAGCGCTGGGTATTTCCGAAAAACGACCTACTTATTAGGCTTGGATTGACAGAACACTAAGTAGATGCACGTAAGTAGAATCACAAAAAATTATAGGAGCAGTTGTGATTCGATCGCAGCATTTTTTGTAGGTCTTTATTAAATCTTTACATATGATTGAACGGAAAAAGATCGTGTTTTCTGGTTCGATCGAGCTTTTACTTCTGGGAATTCCCTCTTAAGACTCTCGACTTTACAGTGGTTTCGGCTGTTGTTTCCTCCCCAAAATTCCTCAAATCCAGTACCAAAGCACAGGAGTGTTATCGAGATCGCAACCTTTACGAAATCTTTAATCTGTATATAACCATCAACCGCACATAGCACATCGTTACAGGAAAGGTTATTGGAGAGAACGATATGGCAACTGTTATACAGCCGTCATCATAGCCATAGCCAGTGTGGAAACTCGTGAAGGTACGCTTCGGGGGGCAACGAGCGCAGGGGGGGGGAAGACTTGAGCAAGATTACACAATTGCTTGGTGTTGTCCGCACTGAATGTAGTAACTGCCATAACATCCTTAACCCGAACTCGCGTTCAAACCTGGATAAATATGAGAGTCTGGCTCGCGATCGGAACCAGACTCTCCTCAGATTTATTCTGTTGATTCGATTAAGTCGGCGGGTGTGAAAATCCTTCACGATGTAACTAAATGTAAATTAATCGAACTCCTCTCCTCGGTCACAACCGGAGTTCTTTTACAAATTGCAACATCACAAAGCTTTTCAGCGCCGACCTACTGACTTGCAACAAGCGTGAGGTTCTACTCGTAGAGCGGGCTAAACCCGAGCGGGAAAAGGATTGACGGAGCGAGAGCGATCGACCACTGCCACGGCTTGCCGGAGTGCTTCGAGGCGATCGAACCGCATATTCTGCTCGGGAACGAATCGCTCTAAACCAAGGTTTTTCAAACGCTTGAGGGTTTTGCCCGTTGCACCCACCACGAAAACTTCGCGACCTTTCTCGATGGCTTCTTGAATCGCATTCTCTAAAGCCAGAGCTGCAGTCACCCCCAGGATGGGAACATCGCTTAAATCCAAAACCAGAGCATCGAAGTTATCCACGGCCGTGTGCTCGCGAGCAATTGCTTTCGATACACCGAAAATCATCGGTCCGCTCAGATGGAACAGGACGACGCGACCGTTTGCTCGATCGAGTAATTCTTTCTCTTCGTCGTGAAGCTGAATCTCTTGATCGTCGTAGGTGATCGCTTTAATATTTTCGGCTCGCAAGTTGCTCAAACGCTCGATGGTGAGAATATTCGCAACGAATACCCCAACACCAACTGCCACAATCAAGTCCACAAAGACCGTTAGCAGAATCACCCCGTACATAATTAGCGCTGCTTTCCAGGAAATTTTGTGAGCGCGCTTGAGGAAACCCCAGTCAACAATATCGATACCCACCTTCAGGGCGATACCGGCTAACACTGCAAGAGGAATCGTTTGGGTGAGGGGTGCGGCAAACAGAACGACGACCAGGAGGATGAGCGCACGAGTCAAACCCGACAGGGCCGTGCGACCGCCAGATTGGATATTGACGACTGTTCCCATCGTCGCTCCAGCCCCAGCAATACCGCCAAATAAGCCAGATGCTAGGTTACCAAGACCTTGACCGATGAGTTCTTTGTTAGAGTCGTGTTCGGTACGGGTCAAACTATCCGCGACAACAGAGGTCAGCAATGCATCGATACAACCGAGCATCCCCAAAACGATGGCATCGGCAAACATCAGTTGAAACTCGCCAGCACTGAAGGTGGGCACCTGAAGGCTGGGCAACCCGACGGCAATTTCGCCAATCCGTCGAATATCGACATTGGTGAAGAAGACTAAAGAGGCAACTGTTCCCAAAACTAATGCCGCAAGCTGAGGGGGCACGTAGCGCTTGACCTGCTTGGGGGTCAAGATGATGATGGCAACACTCATCACCCCGAGAATCGTTTCGATGGGGTTGATGTTAGCAAGCAATTCTGGAATGCTACCCACGGTTCCGAGGACGCCACCCTTAGGACTGGCCTGTCCGAGAAACGGAGCAGTTTGCAGAACAATTAGGATGACGCCGATACCGGACATGAATCCGGAAATCACGGTATAGGGCATCAGGGTTACGTATTTCCCAAGCCGCAAAGCTCCAAAAGCGATTTGGAAAACACCGGCCATCATGACGACGGTGAATGCCATCGCCATTCCGTTCTCGGGGTTGGTTGACGTCAGGTGAGCGATAACGGCTGTCATCACCACGGTCATCGGACCGGTGGGTTCGGAAATGAGGGTGGGAGTACCACCGAAAAGGGCGGCAAAGAAGCCCACGAGGATCGCGCCCCAAAGACCTGCGGAAGGGCCCGCACCGGATGCGACCCCGAAGGCCAAAGCCATAGGAAGGGCAATAACGGCAGCAGTAATGCCGCCAAATACATCGCCGCGTATGTTATTGAAGTGAATGTGATTGGTAATTTTCATCTCAACGCACCGAGAGATTAAGGAACAAAACTCGATCGAGCCCAGGGTTGCGAATCAGGTGCAATTCGATCGAATCAAATGGAATCTGCGTTGGTTGTCGCAGACCCGCGAAGCTGCCCGCAACGGGAAAAGTATCGACATCTCGCCCCATATAAAGGACTTGCACTCAAATGTCGACCGCTCCAGCTCGATCGAGGTTCGATCGCAAACAAAGTTAAGTGACGCACGATTCAACAGTGTGAAATAGTGGGCAATTCGGTAGTCTTATCGGTGAAATAAATTTCGCTCGACTACCAACAATTCGGCAACTTGACAAGTCTTTCAACCCAAGGGTCAAGGTAACTCTATCGATTTGAAGTACTTACTCGTTTAGGAAAGAAACTCATCTCTTTCCCAGATGCAGTCACTCATAAGTAACAACAACCCTAGCGACAATCTGCCATTAGAGACGAGCATCATCAAACTCTGCCAGTCAGAAGATGAAAGCTTTGCTGAGTCAGCTTTATATTCGATATGGGCACAAATTTTATGATTAATTAATATAATATAATATAAAAGAACAAATCACAAAAAAAATTTTAATTTATCGGATAAGTAATTCTTAAACGACTAATCCTTCGTCCAGACCTTCAGACATTATCGTTAGGTTAAAACGAATACCCCTTCGGTGCAACTTCAAGTCTGTAACCCTTTATTTTTCGTGCCGATTGACTGAAAAGCTTTAATTCAGAGTGGCTCGAACCTCGTAAATTCAAGACCTCAGAAAAAGTTGCACAAGCCGTTAATAGACTTTTTCCTCTACAAGCAATAGCTTTTTATCTTTCGTGTCGAACTCTCTATCTTCAGGAGAAGGTGAATTGGCAAAAATTCTGTCACCCCAATAATTATTGTTGGCAGTGTTTAGTTTTGCTTATCAATTCGATCGCTTTAAGGTCACTGAACGGAAGACCGATAACAATTGTGTTTGTCGGGCCGCACTTTGACCGTCGAGTTTTAAGGACGAACGCTCTCCCCATCGAAACCGAGCCTTGATTTTAATCTTGACAGAGTACCAGAAACGCTCAAAACAACAACTCCAGAGTTTGAATCGCACTTTAGACTCGATCGATACTTGATACTTATGATGTATTTCTTAAAATTATATAAAATAAGTTAACAAACTTTAGTATAATGATTAAATTAATCTAAATAAGCATTTATCTCTACTTGTTATGATAGCAGACGACTTCCCTTGGCTAAGTGCGATCGTCCTGTTTCCGCTGATAGCCGCCTTCTTGATTCCCTTCTTACCCGATACAAATGGGAAGCAAGTGCGGTGGTACGCCCTCGGAATCGGAGTTGCAGACTTTGCCCTGATGTGCTATGCGTTTTGGATGCACTACGATCCGGCCGATCGGGCAGTGCAAATGGTTGAAAAGTACACCTGGATTCCCCAACTCGGTCTAAGTTGGGCCGTTTCCGTTGACGGACTTTCGATGCCATTAGTATTGCTGGCTGGATTTGTCACCACCCTATCGATTTTTGCCTCCTGGCAGGTGGATATCAAACCGCGCCTGTTCTACTTTTTGATGCTGTTGCTCTATGCAGCTCAAATCGGCGTATTTGTCGCCCAAGACCTCCTCTTGTTATTTATCATGTGGGAACTCGAACTGGTTCCCGTCTATCTTCTCGTCTCGATTTGGGGAGGCAAAAAGCGCCAGTACGCCGCAACTAAATTTTTAATCTATACCGCAGCCGCTTCCATCTTCATTCTCATCGCGGCTTTGGGCATGGCATTTGTTGGCAACAACTTCACCTTCGATATGGTGGAATTGGGAACCAAACATTATCCCCTCGCCTTAGAATTGCTACTCTACGCTGGGTTACTCGTTGCCTTCGGTGTCAAACTCGCGATTTTCCCCCTCCACACCTGGCTACCCGATGCCCACGGCGAAGCCTCCTCACCCGTCTCCATGATTTTAGCTGGGGTGCTGCTGAAAATGGGAGGGTACGGACTCATGCGACTCAACTTAGAGCTTCTCCCCAACGCTCACGTCTACTTCGCTCCGTTCTTAGCCATTTTGGGAGTTGTCAATATCGTCTACGGCGCGTTTAACTCCTTTGCCCAGACAAATATGAAGCGCCGTCTTGCCTACTCTTCGGTCTCTCATATGGGATTCGTGTTGTTGGGGATTGCCTCCTTTAGCGACTTGGGCATCAACGGTGCGTTGTTGCAAATGCTATCCCACGGTTTGATTGCCTCGGTCTTGTTCTTCCTGGCTGGCGTCACCTACGATCGCACCCATACGATGTCTATGGATGAGATGGGGGGTATTGCGACAGCGATGCCGAAAGTATTCGCTCTCTTTACCGCTGGGGCGATGGCATCTCTGGCCCTGCCGGGTATGAGCGGCTTTGCTAGCGAACTTGCCGTATTTGTCGGTCTTGCAACCAGCGATATTTATAGCGCCTCCTTCCGCGCCCTGACCATTTTCCTCTCAGCCGTGGGGTTGATTCTCACCCCCATCTATCTACTATCGATGTTGCGTCAGGTCTTTTTCGACCCCGGTATCTCTCTCAACTGCGACATTAGCCCCAGTTGCGACTTAGGGGATGTGGCTTTGAAAAGTGAGGGAATTCAGGAAGCCGTTTGCTTCGGAACCAGCTGCGTTTTGCCCGCGGATGCCAAGTTTATGGATGCGAAACCCCGCGAGATCTTTATTGCCGCTTGCTTCTTGCTGCCGATTATTGGGATTGGATTCTATCCGAAAATCGCAACGGAAGTCTACGATGTGAAGACCGTCGCGGTGAATTCTCAAGTGCGTCAGTCCTATGTCGCGATCGCCCAGAAGAATCCTCGATTGTATGCCAAGAGATTACCCGCACCACAAATCGCCGACTCCGATTTGGTTGATGTGAGCGGTGTTCTTCGGTAAGACTGCGAAATCTTCTGTATTCCTTCACAATCCTCTGCTTTCGGGCGGAGGATTTTTTGTGGACTCCGTCGGAATTGCTCGCGAGTCGATGGAGAATTCTACGATCGCATTCAGCCGCCTTCACAACCATCCGATCTGTGGAAATGTCCGCACCCAGTCCGCGCGCAAAAAGAATACAGCCATAGCGCTCGACCGTAGGGGATTATCGAGCCAGGGCAACTGGAGGCTGGTGCCACTCTCCTTGTTTCTCGCATAAATTGGCAAAAGGGCAGTTGGGACAATCTGTAATTCGATCTTCGCAACCCAGGCGAGATTTCCAATAGGTTGAGAGGCGCGCAAACGGACGATTACCCGTGAGGAATCGATTCTGCTTTTTGACAACTTTAACGATCGCTTGCCGTCTAGGATCGTGGAGAGAATCGGCAATCGAGTCAGCAGAATCTGCGGTGGTGAGGGATAATTCTTGAGTCAACATGATTAGAGCAGTTCGACACGCGCCAGAAAGAAAAAGAACCGAATAATTCTATCTTCATTGTTTTTGAGCGATAACTCAGCGATCGCTCAAACTTTTCTACGTGATTTCACGGATATTTTTGGACGATTTCGATCGTAGCGCTTCTGTTTGAATTATGCTATCGCGATCGATCGGGGATTACCGACATTACAAATAAAAAGGGGGAAGTTCGCAAACTCCCCCCGTTGGAACTCTTCATGATTTGAGAATTCCTTATCGCACTGCCAACGTACGCCGTTTCGTAACCATGCGATAGGCTGAAATCGTATCTCCTTCGACCCAATCATTAAAGCTTTGAAGACCGATGCCGCACTCATAGCCCGAGTTGACTTCCTTGACATCGTCTTTCACCCGTTTGAGAGAGTCGAGAATACTTTCATGAATCACTTGACTCCCGCGCAGAACTCGCACTTTGCAGTTGCGAACCAGCTGACCCGACTGAACGTAGCAGCCAGCAACCGTGCCGCGACCGATGGAAAATACAGCTCGAACTTCCGCCTGACCCAGAGGTTCTTCAACCAACTCGGGATCGAGCAGACCTTCCATGGCCCCTTGGATATCGTCGAGCAGTCGGTAAATCACGCTGTACTCGCGTACGTCCACTCCTTCATTTTCTGCGGCTTGTCGCGCTCCGCTGGCAAAGGTGGTGTTAAAACCAATAATCACGGCAGCACTGGCGGCGGCTAAATCCACATCGGTTTCGGTGACTTCTCCCGGAGCGGCCATCAGGACTCGCAACTGAACTTCATCTTGAGGCAACTGCTGCAAGGAACCGACGATCGCCTCGAGAGACCCTTGAACGTCGGCTTTGAGAATCAGGTTGAGTTCTTTGAGTTCGCCCTGTCGTTTGGCTTCCGAGAGGCTGTTGAGACTGACAGTCCGTCCGGGCTTGGTAATCAGGCGAGCTTGACGTTGTTTATCCGCTTCTCGGTCGGCGAGCGTCCGCGCTTCTTTCTCGTTCAAGTACACGTCGAACACGTCCCCAGCGGCCGGGACTTCGTTCATGCCGAGGACTTCTACGGCAAAGGAGGGTGTGGCTTCCTCGACCCGTTCGCCGCGATCGTCCATCATCGCTTTCACTTTTCCGAACACGGAACCGGCCACGAGGACATCGCCGACGCGCAGGGTTCCATTTTGCACCAATAGGGTCGCCACCGAGCCTCGGGCTTTATCCAAATGGGCTTCGATGACCGTTCCTTTGGCGGGTCGATCGGGATTAGCCGAGAGTTCTTCCACATCAGCCACGAGCAAGATCATCTCGAGCAGGTTATCGAGGTTCTCACCCTGAATGGCACTCACGGGAACCATGATGGTCTCACCGCCCCATTCTTCGGGAACCAGACCGTGTTCCATCAATTCCTGCTTGATGCGATCGGGTTGAGCTTCCTCTTTATCGATTTTGTTAATCGCCACCACAATCGGCACTTCTGCCGCTTTAGCGTGGTCGATCGCTTCGATGGTCTGAGGCTGAACCCCGTCATCGGCAGCCACCACGAGAATGGCAATATCCGTGACCCGCGCCCCCCGCGCCCGCATCTTGGTAAAGGCTTGGTGACCGGGAGTATCCAGGAAGACGATCTGCTGGGTGCTGCCATCTTCTCGGGGAACGTCGACGTGATAGGCACCGGTGTGCTGGGTAATCCCCCCAGCTTCTCCCTGAGCGACCTTCGTTTGACGAATGGTATCGAGCAAGGTGGTTTTCCCGTGATCGACGTGTCCCATAATCGTCACCACCGGGGGACGATCTTGGAGGTTCTCCAAATCTTTCTCGTCGATCATGTCCGTGCCTTTTCGGGCTTCCGATTTGGCTTTGGGGGTTTCGACGAGCACGCCCAACTCTTCGGCCACCAAGGTCGCCGTAGCCACATCCAGAGTTTGGGTGACGTTGACGGCGATCCCTTTCATAAAGAGGCGTTTGACAATTTCCGTATCGGCGACCGCTAGAGCGTTTGCTAGCTCTTGAACGGTCATATTGTCGGCAATTTCCAACAACTCCGGACGTTCGACTTTCGGTTCGCTGTTGCGTCGATTGTTGCGATTGCCCCGAGAGGAATTATTATCCCGAGAGGGGGGTTTCTTGGCTTTGACGCCACTGGTCACTGCCGCTGCAGGTTTAGAGGTTACCGCTTTGGGCGGACGGGCAATGGAGAGGCTGACCTGGGCTGAGGATACCGAGTTTGCCAACAGTTCCGTATCGAGATCGTCATCATCGTCGTCAATAGGCTTGAGCCTCCGCCCGCGCTTGTTCTTGTTGGCGTTCTTGTTGAGTAACTCTTGAACGTCGTCCTCCTCTTCTTTGCGCTTTTTCTCCACTCGCTTGGCCGGGCGGGTGGGTTTCGCTTTCAGAATGGGATCTTCGATCTCTGGAGTATTTAATTTTTCGTCGGCGGTTGTATCCTCACTTGCCGCCTCCGTCGTATTAACCCGGACAATTTGCTGCGGTCGCTGCAATTTAGGCAGTTTTGCCGCCGGTGATGCGGTTTCGGTTGCCGGTTTGGGTTTGGTGGGTAGCTTCGGTCTGGGCTTATCGAGTTTGGCTGCGCTTTGTACGGGGGCAACCTCTTTTTCTTGAGGACGATCGCTCCCATCGGAGCTGGGGCGAACGGTCTTTTGGGGTCTAGGAACCGGACGACTTGGAGCGGGTTGCTCCTGTGTTTTTTGTCCTCGATCGACTGGTCGCGTTGCCTTCGGTCGCGTCGGCGGCTTGAGCAATGCCACCTCGTCGTCATCGGCTTCTTTAGCTTGTGGGACGGGCTTGGGGGCAACAGGGGGGGGAGAGCTAGGCGGTGCCGCGTCGACTGTCGGCACGCTCGCCGTTTCTCTCTGGCTGTCAGCAATTGGAGAGGAATTAGGTGTCTCTCGGACGGGAGGCTCGAGGGAGGGTGGAGTGGGTCGAGCCACGGGAGGTTTGGGCGAAGGCGCAGTGGGCGCGGAATTTGCCGAACGAGGAGAATGAGATTTGACTTCCAAAATTTGCGGTTTTTCTGGAGCTTTCGGGCGTTTGTTCGGGATTTTTTTTGGCTTCACGCTGGTTGAAGAGGGAATACGAGCGGCCGCCGACCGAATGCGATCGGCTTCATCTGCTGTAATTGTACTACTATGACTTTTCGCTGCGATGCTGAGTTTCTCGCAGATTGTTAAGACATCTTTGTTTTTTAGCTCGAGTTCGTTTGATAAATCGTAAATTCTGACTTTGCCGTTGCTCATCCACTCTGACCTCTTTGGGGAAAAATAGGACTCGGGAACTGGGTGTTGGACACTGGGGTTGAAATGAAAGCGATTTAAGTTTGGGGTCGAGCGGAAGCTGACGTTAGGCCAACGCTCGATCGCTCCAGACCGAACACCTTTTCTTCACGGATGCCCTAGACTTGATTCCCCATCTTCTTTCGGCGCTAGACGCTGCCATAAGGTTTGGTACAGTTGAGGGGGGATAGTGACTTTCAGGGCATTCCCCAGTCGATTTTTTTTCTGAGCGATTTTCAGGCACTCTGCCCGGGCACAGATGTATGCCGAACGCCCCATCCCTTTGTCTAATTGTAGCTGATGGGATGGATGGAGCCGGACAACGCGCCAGAAAGTCTCGCGATCGTCAACTTTGCGACAACTTACGCATCGTCGGTAGTTAGGTTTCATCCTCCTGGGGCAATGGGGTGACGGTGGGTTCAAACTCATCTTCGGGCACGTCCGCATCGGTTTCTTCGCCGATCGAATCGACGAATTCCGGCTCGGTGTCGGGGGATGGATCGTCTTCAATGTCTGACTCGATTTCTGGGGGTAGGCTCTCAGAAATCGGTTCTTCCGATTGAAGTTCCTCGATGGGGGGTTCCTCGGTGGGAGGTTCGTACTTGGCGCTATCTTTAATATCGATTTTCCAACCCGTTAAACGAGCGGCCAGACGAACGTTTTGTCCCTCTTTGCCGATCGCCAAACTCAGTTGGTTCTCCGGCACCAGGACGTGGGCTTGACGGGCTTCGGGATCGACGAGGCACACCCGATCGACCCGTGCGGGACTCAAAGCGTTGGAGATATAAGTCGACGGATCGGGAGACCAGCGAATCACGTCGATTTTTTCCCCGCGCAGTTCGTTCACCACCACCTGAATCCGCGATCCCCGCGCCCCGATACACGCACCGACGGGATCGACTTCTCGCTCTAGGGTATCGACAGCAATTTTGGTTCTCGGACCCACGTAGCGCGAAGGGGGATTGGCTTCTCGGGCGACAGCAACGATCCGCACCACCTCATCTTGTATTTCTGGGACTTCGTTGTCAAATAAATACACGACGAGTCCGGCATCGGCACGGGAGACCAAAAGTTGCGGCCCCCGCTGCGGTCCGGCACACACCTTTTTCAAGTACACCTTGAAGGTGGCGTTGGCGCGGTAGTTATCGTTAGGCAGTTGTTCTCGCTTGGGGAGTTCGGCTTCCACTTCCGGTTGACCGAATCCACTGCTGACGGCCATCACCACCGATTGGCGCTCGAACCGCAGCACGCGAGCTTGGAGGACCGTACCTTCAAGGTCTTGGAACTCTTCTTGGATCAGCTTGCGCTGCTGGTCTCGCAGCTTTTGGGCGAGGACTTGTTTGGTTTGGATGGCGGCCATGCGCCCGAAATCGACTTTATCGGGGGTGACATCTAGCACCACAGTATCGCCGAGTTGGGCTTCGGCGGCGACTTCTTGCACTTCCCGTAAGGAAATTTCGTGGTCTGGAGTGGAGATCTCTTCCACGATCGATTTGGTGGCCAGGACGCGAAATCCTTCTTCTTCCACGTCGAGTTCTACCTCGAAGTTATCGAAATAGTGTTCGTCAAATTGAGTGCTATCCATGCGCTGAGTGCGACGAAAGCGCTCGTATCCTTTGAGGAGTGCTTCTCGTAATGCGGCTTGAACGGATTGTTTGGGTAAGTTTCTCTCTTGGCTGATACTGTCGATTAACGACCCCAAACCGGGGAGTTTCACCATGGACATAGGACTAGTTCTTGAGGATGAATTTTGGCGTTGAGTGTCGCCATTACGGATGGCGGTTTCAAAGGGGCGATCGCATGGGTGGCTAGTTTTCTGGGTCTTCTGGCTCGGACTACGGATCGCTCAGCTGAACTTCTGCAACCAGAGCGCGAGGAATGGCGATCGGACGACCTTTACGATTGATATACACGGCATTGTCGTCGCGCTTGACGAGTTGACCCTCCCATTGTTGCTGACCGTCAATGGGTTCCTCGGTTTTGACGGTTACGGTAAATCCTTTAAAGGCTCTAAATTCTCGATCGGCACTCAGCTGCCGCGAGATTCCCGGACTCGATACCTCTAACACGTAGGCATCGGGAATTAGCTCGGCAGCATCTAACGTGGCTTCTAGCGATCGACTCATCTTTTCGCAATCTTCCAAGCTCGTACCGGCTTGTGCATTGCGAACGTCAACCCGCAGGACGGGAGGAGAGTAGTGGGTTTGGAAGACAGCACCGACTAATTCCAAGCCCAACTCCCGGGCAACAGGTGTGGCCAAGTCAATGATTTTGGGGATTAGAGGATGAGTCATATCGGCAATAAAAAAAGGGGGGGATAACCCACTCCCACACAACTAGGCGACAGATATTATTGAGAAGGAAATTTACCCAACTCGACTGCTTTTTGCAAGCGATCGGTAATTTTTCCAATCTTTTTTATCTATGCCCGCAGGTTGACCTCGCTCTACTTCCACGGGCGATTTCCATGGGAGGAGGCAAGGCACTAAATAAACAGTTTAGCACACGGCATAGAATCCTCCCATCGTTTCACCGGTTCGGTGGCGAAATCGACCCGATCGCCATCAGCGGAAATTTTCCGGATTCAATTTAGGATTAATGGAATCGGACGGCATGGAAATCCCCCCTTCGAGCATTTCTCCCGTACCGCCATCGGTCGCATCGAGAAATGGCTGGAGGTTAATCCGACTCGATGGATTGCGCCGGACGCCGTCGACATCGGACCAATCGAAGCCCAACGCCTCCTCGCCCAAGATTTCTTCGAGTAAATCTAGTTCCTCCCCACTCGCCGTCAAGGCACTGACCGCCGCAGTAGACTGACCGCTATCGGCGGTAACGATATTTTCGAACACGAGATCGCGGGTCTGTTGAGGGTCTTGACCTGGTGGAACCGTCAGAACGATGCGGCAACTGCTGTCGGCTTGGGTGGTGACGCAGATGATGTCGTATTCGTTTTCAATACTCGTCCCCAATTCCACCAAACCATCGGGACGGTAGAATTCCAAGCGACGGGCGATTTCGTTGCAGCGACGTTCTCGAGTCCATCCCCCACCCAACGCCGTCGGTTTGGCCCAGGCATAGGATTGACCGGGTTGACTTTGGGGGTGGTACATGACCGTATACTCTCCGTCGACGAAGGCGCAGGAAAAGCGCGCCTCCTCTGGGGTGTCTGTCTCTGGTCTGGAAGTTTCTTCAGGGCGGTCTGGAACTTGAGCGTACTGAGAGGTTCCTTCCCCATCTGGAGATATTTTGGCGTTAGCCGGCAGGATTCCGAAGAAAAATGCCGCCATTAAAAACGAGGCAAGACCGACGCTTCGAGACCCCCCAATTGATTTTTGGGGGAAGGTCGAACTCGATCTTTGATGGGGTTTGAAAGAGGGTGCTGACATGGTGATAACGTACTCCCTACTAGGCAATCAGAGCTGCGAGACGGACTGACCGACAGATCGAAGTGTTGGGTCGAGATCGTGAGTTGGGCAAGCCTTGCCGGATGACCACCCGCTCGAGCGCTTTTCCGAATTGGATGGGAAGCACTCCGGGTGTCCGTTCGGTTGTTTCCTTACTTTTGGGACAGATACGCTCAGCTCCAAGAGACGGTTGCGAATTTCAAAAAGTTCCCCTCAAAACGAGCAAAATTGACTCGATCGTTCAAATTTGTCAGTCAAAGCTCGACACTTTGATATATTTTATTAAGATTCTTATCTGAAATGGTTAAGAAAGCCCGCGCTTCCCCCGGCCAATTTCCCCCAAAATGGCACGAGTAAGTTGCATTGACCGAAATCAACCCTTTCATAAAGATTCACAAAAATTTACAATTTATTGACGAAGGTCAAGATAAAAACAAAGGAGCTGAGACTGTGATATCTGAGGCGCGCAAGCCACTGACTGTTCCCAAAGAATTTCTAGGTCCCCCCGGAGATTTCAATCCCACCCTGCTATTGTTTGTTGGGGCGATCGCCGTACTGACATTTTCCACAATCGGCTATTGGTGCTGGGGTTGGTGGCATTGGAGCTGTTTCATCATGAACGTGCTGGCGTTGCACATGGCCGGAACCGTGATTCACGATGCCTGTCACAACGTCGCCCATCGCAACAAAGTCGTCAACGCTCTGATGGGACATGGCAGCGCCCTGATTCTTGGCTTTGCTTTTCCGGTGTTTACCCGAGTTCACCTGCAGCATCACGCTCACGTTAACGATCCCGAAAACGACCCCGATCATTTTGTCTCGACGGGCGGTCCCCTGTGGCTGATTGCCGCTCGGTTCTTCTATCACGAGATTTTCTTTTTCAAGCGGCAGTTGTGGCGCAAATACGAACTCCTCGAATGGTTTCTCAGCCGCTTGTTCGTCGCCACCCTGATTTATCTGTCGGTGCAACTGGGCTTTTTACATTACATTCTCAACTTCTGGTTTGCCCCCGCGTTAGTCGTGGGATTGGCACTGGGTCTGTTTTTTGACTATCTCCCCCACCGTCCCTTCCAGGAACGCGATCGCTGGAAAAACGCCCGAGTTTACCCCAGCCCGATTCTTAACGTGATGATTTTGGGGCAAAACTACCACCTCATCCATCACCTGTGGCCTTCTATTCCCTGGTATGCCTACCAAAGTGCCTATCGCGCCACCAAACCCTTACTCGATGCCAAAGGCTCTCCTCAATCTCTGGGCATCTTTCAAGGAGGCAAAAACTTCTTTAACTTTGTCTACGATGTTTTCTTAGGCATTCGCTTTCACAAACACGAATCGTCTTAGGAAATTGGGAGCATCGGGAGAATTGGGAGCATCGGGAGAAACCAGAGAACGTTTAGCCTCACTCGCCTCTGACTCCCCCGAAGCGATCGTTGCCCCCACTCCCAAACCTTACTGAGCTTGTCTCATCTCTCCAGTGCGCACGGAGATTTGCTCCGTTCGATCGCCCCGTTGGAGTTTGAACTTCAGCACTTTACCCACGCCGCTACGTTCCACCAATCGCTGTAGCTGTTGGGCGCTAGTGACCGATTCGCCGTCGATTTCAAAAATGACATCGCCGCGACGAATCCCCGCTTCGGCGGCCGGAGTGTTGGTTAAAACCCGTACCACCAGCACGCCATCGATTTCAGGCACTTGGAAAAGAGCATTGGGATCGTTATTGAGTTGGGCGGCTTCCGAGGGGGTAATGCTGCGCATCTCGATGCCCACAAAAGGATGAGCTACGGATTGACCTTTCGCCAGTTGGTCGGCGATCGGCTTAGCAGTATCGATCGGGATAGCAAACCCGATTCCCATGGCATCCGGTCGAATGGCGGTATTAATCCCAATCACCTGTCCGAGATCGTTGAGTAGCGGTCCCCCAGAGTTTCCGGGGTTGATGGCCGCATCAGTTTGAATGAAATCCAAACGCTTATCGGGAACTCCAACCTGAACGCTCGAACGACCCAGGGTACTGACGATGCCCAGGGTGACCGTATTGTCGAGTCCCAACGGGTTCCCCACAGCGATCGCCCAGTCTCCCACCTGAATTTGAGAAGAATCTCCCAAGGGAGCAACGGGCAATCGATCTCCCTCAATCTTCACCACCGCCAAATCCGTGACCGTGTCGGTGCCGCGTACTTCCCCTTCAAAGGTGCGTCCGTCTTTGAGGGTGACCGTTACCCGATCGGCACGATCGACAACGTGGGCGTTGGTGACGATCGTTCCGCTATCGTCGATAATAAAACCCGAGCCTTGACCGCGCTGAAGCTGTTCGCGGGGAAACTCCGGCTCGAAGTCCTCCCCGAAAAAGCGCCGAAAAAAGGGATCGTCGAGGAACGGATCGAGATCGCGGGTGACGGTGCGTTCGGTATCGATGCGCACCACCGCCATCCCCACCCGATTGACGGCTGCGGTGACGAAACTGCGACTAGAGGTGGGGGAGATTTCCCCCGGTAATGCTTGGGCAATTTGTGGCCGCGCTTCAACAGCCGCCGCTGGATTCGACCAAATTTGTAGGCTGCCAAAAGTAACAAAGGCTCCTAAAATCAGAGCGATCGCGTGCGTGGCAACTTGGCGATCGAAACGAGTAAATCTGAAAAAACCCATAACGGTCAAAAACAAAAGAAACAAAAAGATCGGAGAAACTCCCCAGCAAGCCCGATCGAGATCGATTTTTACCGGCGACCTGCCTTTTCCAAGATCGGAAAGACACCTGAAAGAATCAGACGTTTCACTCTGTGGTCATTGCTGGAACGAGGATCGCGATGTCGGGCTTTTTCGCGCTGCGAACTTGACAAACATAGCAGCTCGAGCTACAAGGAGATACTTATCCATTTTGACAGTTTTTCGGGTCTTAGCCAGGTGTGGAAGACGTACCCAAAGGAATCGAAATTTCCCCACTCTTGAAGGTGTCGAGAAGGTTTCGAGCAAAGAACGGTCGATTATGAGATAATCTTAAAGAAAGTTTACGCCCCCGAAAAATTAACGAACTTTCGTTCTTTCTCCTCGGTTGTACCGATCGCTCCCGTGTTGACTCACTCCCATCGCTCTGTGGAATCCTCTCAATCCCCTTCCGTTCGATCTTTCCAATTTGACTCCGTCGAATCTGCGATCTCTGAAATCAAAGCCGGACGCACGATCGTGGTTGTCGATGATGAAAATCGGGAAAATGAGGGCGATCTAATTTGTGCGGCCCAGTTCGTCACCCCCGATAGCATTAACTTCATGGCCGTGGAAGCCAGAGGTCTAATTTGTCTGGCGATGGATGCCGAACGTTTAGACGCGCTCGATCTGCCGTTGATGGTCACCAACAATACCGCCCCCGACCAAACCGCATTTACTGTCAGTATCGATGCTGCGCCTCATCTGGGGGTGACCACGGGAATCTCCGCCGACGATCGCGCCCGCACCATCCAAGTGGCGATCGCTCCGGACACCCAACCCGCAGACCTGACTCGTCCCGGTCATATCTTTCCCCTGCGCGCCCATGGGGGCGGGGTTCTCAAACGGGCCGGTCATACCGAAGCGGCTGTGGATTTAGCGAAACTCGCCGGACTGCAACCGGCTGGGGTAATTTGCGAAATTCAGAACCCCGATGGTTCGATGGCGCGGTTGCCGGAGTTAATCGAGTACGCCCATAAGCACCAGCTGAAAATTATTAGCATTGCCGATTTGATTAGCTATCGCCTGCAAAACGAGCGATTTATCAAACGGGAAACCATCGCCAAACTGCCCTCCCAGTACGGAGAATTCGAGATTTACGCCTACCGGAACCTGCTCGATAATAAGGAACACGTGGCGATCGTCAAAGGCGATCCGGCCGAATTTGCCGATCGCTCGGTGATGGTGCGGGTACACTCGGAATGTCTGACGGGGGATGCCCTCGGTTCCCTACGCTGCGACTGCCAGATGCAGCTTCAGGCGGCGTTGAAGATGATCCAACAGCGGGGTATGGGGATTGTCGTTTACCTGCGTCAGGAAGGGCGCGGGATCGGTTTGATTAACAAGCTCAAGGCTTATTCCCTCCAGGATATGGGACTCGATACCGTCGAAGCCAACGAACGTCTGGGTTTCCCGGCCGACTTGCGCAACTACGGCGTGGGGGCGCAAATGCTCAACGATTTGGGCGTGAAAAAGATTTGTTTGATTACCAACAACCCGCGTAAAATTGCGGGATTGCGAGGATACGGGATTGAAGTGGTCGATCGGGTTCCGTTGCTCATTGAAGCCAACGATTACAACTCCACCTATCTGGCGACGAAGGCGCAGAAACTCGGACACATGCTGCTGCAAACCTATCTGGTTACCTTAGCCGTCCACTGGAAAGACGAACCCCCCGTCACGGAACGCTACGGGCGCTTGGAAAAACTGCGACGTTTAGCCAAAGATCGGCATTTGTTGGTTCAGGAAGAAACCCGTCCGGTGCGGGTAGCTCTGTTTGGCGAACCGTCTCTGACCATTCACCTGGGCTTCGATCAGCCGGATTTAGCCGAACCGGGTTGGTTTGAAGAGACCCAGCATCCCTACGTGAAGGCGATCGCTCAAATTCTCGACGATTTGGCAAGTTGGGATTGCCTAGAAAAATTCGAGTTTTTGGTCTCGAAAGGTAAGGATCCCCTGACGAGCTTGAAAGTCCAACTCGATCGACTTCCTCTAGAAGCAGGTCAGTTGCCCTCATCGATCTGCGAAAGTCTCGAAACCCAGAAGATTTACTGTTGGATGACTCAACACTGACGGGTAAAGGTCTTAGCAAGTTCGTACGTCAAAAATACGGGTAGGGGTCAAGAGGCTTTGACCCCTACGGTCGGTACATGATTTTTCCGTACATCCCCAATCGGACGCAGGGAGGCATCCACTCGATCGAGAATTTTAGCAATCCGGCGTTCCCAGGAAAATTCCTCAATTAAGTCGGGAGGGTGAATTGAGGCTTCGTTCCAGTTGGGATAGCGATCGAGAACCCCCTGCAAGCAGGCAGAAAAGGCGACGGGGTCGTCGGGTTCGCACCACCCCGCAATGAGGGGAGACGACTCGAACTCTTTCAGGGGAGGAATTTTGCTGGCAACGATCGGTTTGCCGGCAGCCATATAATCGAATAACTTGAGGGGGGATGTAAAGTTCGCCGCTTCTCCAGATAGATGAGGATTGACTAAGGCATCGGCCGCTTGCAACAGTTCGGCAAGCTGAGACTGAGGCAAACATCCCACCAGGGTGACGTTGTCGATTTGCTGCTGTTCGATTGTCTGTCGGTAGGCTTGAATTTGAGAGTCCGGACCGCCAGCAAGGGCAAATTGAACGTGGGGCAGATCTTTGGCGGCTTCGATGAGTAAGTCAATGCCTTTAAATTTGTACAAGCTGCCGGCGTAAACCACCAGGTGAGTGCGATCGCCCGAGATTAACGTTTGCCGCCATTCCCGCGCTTGTTGGGAATGTCTTGCCAAGAAAAGCTGACTGAATCCATTGTGGAGTTTTATCGCTTTTTTCGGCGGCATCCCATTTTCAATCAGGTTTTCTAACACGGAATCGGCAACGGTAACGGCGGCTTGGAAGAGGGGATGATTGACAATTTCCGGTTCAAATTTTTTCCGTTCGATGTGGTGGTATTCGTAAATGGCTGGAATGCCATTTTGCACCGCCGCTTTGATGAAGTTCCAATCTCGGCTTTGAACGATTTGCATCCGATGGCGCAAATGAACCGGGAGATAGTATTTACAAACAAGAGTACTGGAACTGGTGTATTTACTCGGAATGGTATCGACGGGCCAGGGCATCGATAGGGGTAAGACTTCGAGACGATCTTGAATGTTATAAAAACTGGCTAAGATGCGATCGGGTTTGACGGGTTGAAAGGGGGCGATCCAATCGAGGGGTCGGGCTGTATCCCATCCTTTTTTTAAATAGAGGAGAAGGACTCGAAATCCTAAATTCGCAGCAGCATTGGCCGATTGAACCACTTGACCGATGTGGGCTTCGGATTTGGGCAGGGTATCTCGAAGGAAAAAGGTATAGTATTTCTGCATTTTTAAGATCTTGCAGTCGGCGCTGGGACGATCGATTTTGTAATTTCGGGAATGGAAAATCAGGTTGAGAAAATGTCAGAATTCAGTCGCTTAAAGAGATCCCCCTCCCGTCCACGGCAGTTCCTCCACTTGGGGGGACCCCAAGACCGGACTGCCTCCCCTTCTTAAGGGGAAAGTCATCGGAAGTTTACGCTGTTTATTTGTGCGGGAGGTCAGAGGATGCTGGTGCTGATTTATTTGTGCGGGAAGCCATCGGAAGCTTACGCTGTTGGTTGGTTCCCCAAGCCAGCGGTACATAAGTCAAACCGATTGCCCATCCCAACTGCCTATAATTTTTCTCGATTTTCTTTCGTTTTTCTTTCTCTCTCTTTTGCCGTATCTTCAAGATACTGTAATGTTTTGAGCAGGCGAACGGCTGACTCGTAAGCCTCAGCGAGAATTTCTTTTCGTTCTTCATAGGAATCAAGCAAATCGTCCGCGAGTAAATTTAAAAAGCCAATGGTGGGGTTGAGGCGAGTTCTGACTTCATAGGAGGTATCCATCAGGGTTTCCAAACGCGCCTTTTCGATGGCATCTTGACTTTCGGTGGAAAACTGCACCTGATATAAATTGGCATAATAACCACCCTGGGCGAGTAACTCGTTGTGAGTTCCCAATTCAACCACTTTGCCCTTATCCATGACGGCAATACAATCGGCATTTTGAATCGTCGAGAGGCGATGGGCGATCACTAAGGTGGTTCGATCGCGGCTTAACATTTCGATCGCCTGCTGTACCAGTTTTTCAGACACCGTATCTAAGGCGCTGGTGGCTTCATCTAAGATTAAAATATCCGGGTTGTAGAGGAGGGCGCGGGCAATAGCCAGTCGCTGCCGCTGACCCCCCGACAGCAACACGCCGCGATCGCCCACTTGAGTCTCGAACCCATCGGGAAGTTGGACGATAAATTCGTAGGCATTCGCCTGTTTGACCGCATAAATAATGTCTTCTTCCGTGGCCTCCTCGCGAGAATAGGCAATATTTTCTTTCAAGGATGTGTTGAATAAATAGGTATCTTGAGAGACGATTCCCATCGACCGGCGCAGGGATTTGAGATCGAACTCCCGTAAATCCCGTCCGTCGATGGTGATGCGACCGGCTGTGGGGTCGTAGAAGCGCGGTAGCAAGTCGGCCACAGTGGATTTTCCCGCACCGGATGCCCCCACCAGCGCAATGGTCGTTCCTTTGGGAATCCACAGATCGATCTCTTTAAGCACGAATTCCTCGTGGCCGGGATAGCGAAAGGATACCCCTTCAAAGCGAATTCCCTCCTGCATGGGGGAATAGGGACTCGAACCATCGAGCATGAAGGGTTTGTTGTCTCGTTGCAAAAACTCCGCCAAAATTTCAACGCTGGGGGAGGTATTGGAAAATTTAGAGCGATCGGTATTTAACTTACCGATATAGGGAAGAAGGCGAAATAAAATAATTGTATAGGTGAGCAGAACGGAAGATAAGGACTCAATTTGAGTCGATAAAAACTTACCCCCCAAAACCACAATGCCTAGAAAGGTTAAAAGTCCGGTAATTTCATTTACCGGTGCGATAATTGCATAGTTTGCCAGGGATTTAAATTCGGCGACTTCTCGCTTTTTAAGAATATCTTTAATTTGTTGGGATTCGGTTTGTTCGTTGCCCGTGGCTTTAATTAGACGAATTCCGTTTAAAATTTCCTGGAGTGCTACGGATGCTTTGCTGGAGTTTTTCGACAACGACTGCCCGTAATTTCTCGCCCGAATCACAAAATATTGGTTGACCAAGCCAACAAAACCCAGCACAAAAACCGATACGATCGTCAGCTGCCAAGAAATAAAAACTAAGAAAATAACCAGTACGGAAATAGTTAATATGTTAGAAACTAGACTCACTCCAGCTCGAATTGCCGCGCTGGTTCTAGCTACTTCTGCATTAATTCGATTTAAAATATCACCGGTTCGGTTCTTGGCAAAAAAATCCAGATCGACTTGAAAAATTAAATCGATCGCCTCTTTCCGGAGTGACAGCACCAATGCCTGTGATAGTGCCCCCGAACAAACGTTATTGGCGTACATCGATGCATTTTTTAAAATAATGGCAGCCAGAACCACCGCCGTCATTAAAAAAAGTTGATATTCTGGAGAGAAGCGATCGAGTTGAGATAAAAGTTTCTGGAAGATGGGGGGTCCTCCGGGCAATTCTAAGGATTGTCCCAAAAAGCTCAATAAAAGGGGGACGATTAAAGCCGTTCCGATACCATTAAATATAGCGCCTGACAACCCGAAAATAATCGTCAGAATAACGAGTGATGGATGTTTGAGAGCAAACTTAAGAATGAGACTTGTTGATGACATTGATTAATCAATCGTGCGTGGGATGACATTCTATTTCCGAACGTGAACAATAAGCTATTTTTAACTGATAAAATTCGACCGATATCGTTTTTCAAAGACCTGTTGTAACCATAATTCTAAGGATATAGTTAAACTCAAGCGATCGGCTAAATTTCGACCGTTTAGATGTTCCTTCCAGTCTTGTTTAACTTGTTCTCGATCGAGATACTCTGGATACAGAGCTGCCCGATTATTGAGTATTTTATCGAACACTGCGCGCGTGGGCTCTTGTCTCATCCAATGGGCTGGATTGGCAAACTCTTTATTGGGATTTACTTTTTTACTTCGATGGGATAACTGTATCGGAACGCCCGCTTTGTTGAACGCTACATCGACTTTCCCGATCGCCTTTTGGGAAATTTTACCCAGTGTTCGAGTCAGATTGGAAGCACCAATTGGTTCGCCAGTGGTTTGCCAGGGAATCGATCGATAAAATTGAGGAAATCGATCGAGTAGCATCTTTTGGTACAAATTAGAATCGCGCACGATTGCGTCGGGCAGAGCGTATAAAAATTCCTGAAGTCGATTATCAATAAATGGCGTTCTCGACTCTAAACCGTTTGTTAAACTGATGCGAATATCTTTAAAAGTAAACGAGCGCATTCGATTATCAATCGAGAGGATATGAGCCGAAAAACCAATTTTCTCGAAATAATCGGCAAACCGAGCCAGAACCGATTCGCGGTGAACGCTCGAGCGGGAAAATCGCTCGAGTCCCAATCGTCGTTGCACGAAATAGTCTAACCGATCTGCCTCAAAAAAATGCCCCCCATTCACCCCATCTCCCCAGGCACCGTGGAGGTTAATCTCAAACAAATTGCGATCGGTAATTGCTCTCAAAGCCGACAGAAACTGCATGTGGATGAGACTGCACGAGCAATCACTTTCCCAAACCGTTTGTATCCTCGATTGCAACCAGTTTTCTTCGTCGATTTCGATCGGGTAAAAGTTCGCTTTTTTAACACGCGCTGCTCGTTCGGCGATTCGTAAATCGTCGCAGTTTTTTTGTCCGTAAGTAACGGCTTCAATTCTCCCATCGCCTCTCGAATTGCCATTCGGCATTGCCGCTAAAATCGCGCGGGAGTCCAAACCGCCGCTGAGGGTAATCCCCACTCGTTCTCCCTGGCGGCAGCGTTTCTCTACGGCATCGATGAAAATTCGTCCCAGTTCTTCGATAATTTCGGCTTCATCGAAGCTTCCCGTCATCGGGGCAATTTCATCCCACCACCAATACCGTTGCTTGAAGAAAGACTGTTCTTGTAAATCCCAGGTCAACACTGTCGCTGCTGGTAGCAGTTCCACCCCTTCAAACCAGGTGCGATCGCCGATAATATACCGCAGTCCTAAAAAATCCTCCACCGCCGCCCGATCGATTTTCGGCTGGTATCCCGGCAGCGCCAAAAGTGCTTTGAGTTCCGATGTCCAAACCAAAGAATTGCGATACACCGTCCAATATAAACGTCGCATTCCGTGGCGATCGGAAATTAAATGAAGCTTTTGTTGGTGGGTATCGTATAAAACAGCCGTATACGTACCATCGATCGCTTTTAAAAAATCAAAATTTTGATTTTTTTGATACTGACTAATTAACCAGTCGGCATCGCTTATTTCTGCTCGATCGAGTGGCTGATTTCCTCGATCGTAAAATTCTCCATCCAACCAAGCCACGTAACCATCTCTATGGTGGGGTTGAGGTTCCGGTTGCAGGATATTGAGATGAGTTCGGGTTCCACTGACGGAATCATCGCTAAATAACTCGTCATGCCGATAAAAATCTCGATGGGCGATCGCCTTTTGCATCTGCGCTAAAATACCATCGACGTTTCGATTAGAAAATGCTGCGTTAGAAAATCCAATTAATCCAGGCATGAGATTTATTTTAAATCTATTTATTTAATATATATTTTTGATGTTGAGTAAAAAATTTACGTTGTGCTAGAATATCCAACACTAATAATTTTTTTTACAAATTTTTCAATATTCATATCTATCTTAGCTCAGATACTTTTAGCGACAACTTTGGATGATGCTGTTGACAACTTGAGTATCGGGGCAAGTATTTCAGACATGGAATCAATGCTGTAGCGTTCGATGCATCGTTCTCGAGCTTTTAAACCTTGCTTTCGGGCACGATCTAAATGCTCGAAAATCCACTGAATTTTTTGTGCAATTTGTTCTGGGGAACTCGGTTCGACGAGAAAACCGCTATCCTCGATGATAGCTGGAATATCCCCAACGCGAGTTGCCAGAATGGGTTTCGCCATCGCCATCGCGTCCGTCAGCTTCAGGGGAAACTGCGCCCGCGCGGCCGGTACATCTCGCTGGGGAACGACGACGATATCCGCTGCGGCAACCACCTCGGGCATCTGTTCTACCGGGCAGGTGGGCAACTTAATTATCCAGCGTCCCCAACGCGACATCAGTTGGCGATCGTAGTCATCGTAAGGGCTGCCGCCGACGATCGCCAACCGCAGATCGGAGCAATCGAGTCGATCGAGTGCCACCAACACATCTTCAACCCCTTTATAGGGTCGAGGCGCACCGGGAAACATTAAAATACGATATTCCGAGAGTCCGTATTTCTGTTTGCTGGTTTCGGCATCGTACCGGCTGGGGTCAAAGAGGCTGGTATCTTTGCCATTGGGGACGTAAACGCCACCGAAGCGTTTTTGCAAAAACTCGGTATGAACGGTGATTGCATCAGCCCTGCCGACCAAACTCTCCATCCACTTCAGATAAAAAGGAGCGTCGGGATATCGCAAAGCGCCATTGGGTTTAAAGAGATCTCGGGCGAATTGTTTCAGGCTGGGTTGATATTTCCAATCGTCTCCCCCGTGCCAGCTCAATTCCCAGTCATCAATGTCTAAAATGACAGGGCGCTGAGTGTGCATTTTTTTGAGTAATGCGAGACCGAATGTTGTTGGTTTGGGTCGCAGGGCGTAAAGAATATCCCCTTCAATCTGTGATAAAATTTGGCGAGCACTCGCGAGGAATTGGGGATAGTTTTGACCGATAACCGTTTTAAAGGGTAAATTTTGGGGGATGGAATCCGGCGCTTCGTCGCCAAAAATAAACCCTAAAACTTCGACGTCATATCCCAGATTTTGAATCGCACGAGCGAGTAAAAAAGTACGAACGGCTCCACCCCATCGTCCGGCACCGCTTTTCGATAAGTCGCTGACGAGGATAGATACTTTTGGGGTCGATCGATGCTGTTGAAACTTCATGAAAATCTAGCAAGGACGGTGATGATATTACTCGAATCGCGTTGGAATTTCTGATGGCTTGACGGTTATCTCGATCGACGGTGTTTGTCAAGATAAGAAAAGAAAGGAAGTGACCGATCGCGCGCGCCACGAATGACAGCCGTTCTGACCCCGAATCCCTGGTTCGATGCCCCGAGCGGTGAATGCTCATCTCAACTATAGTTCACCAAAAGTCCCAGATGGGGGAACGAGTGCCACACCCCGTCTCTAAAGCTAGATTGGCTCGGGATTTCAAGATTTCGATCGCTGCATTCAGTCAGGGCGCACAGGGCGCACACCGTCTAAGCCTCACCCGCATGCTGCTGTATTTCGATCGGCTGTATTTCGATCGACCGATCGCTCTCGTAGAAGTACCCAGTCTCATGGGATTTCTCGTATTGCGATCGATTTTTGAATCGTTTGACGTTGGAATTTTTCGGATCGTTGCTATAATCATGAGGTTTTATCTTCGTAAACTCCTGTGAAGCTCAGCGTTATCATTCCTTGCTATAACGAGGTAAAAACGATTCGAGAAGTCGTTCTCTCAGTTAAAAATTCTTCAATTGAAAATATAGAAATTATTGTTGTTGATGACTGTTCTAGTGATGGAACTCGAGAGCTTCTACAGTCGGAGATCGAATCTCAAGTCGATCGCGTAGCATATCATTCTCAAAATCTCGGCAAAGGTGCGGCACTGAATACGGGATTTAGCTTAGTCACAGGAGATATAACAATCGTTCAAGATGCAGATTTAGAGTACGATCCTCAAGAATATTCTTTAATGATTCAACCAATTATCGATGGCAAAGCCGATGTTGTTTTTGGCTCTCGCTTTATGGGTGCAAATCCCCATCGAGTTGTGTACTACTGGCATATGGTCGGCAATAAGTTTTTGACAATGCTATCGAATATGCTCACGAATATTAACTTGACGGATATGGAAACTTGTTACAAAGCATTTAAAAGTGAAATTATTCGATCGATAAAAATAGAAGAATCTAGATTTGGGGTCGAACCAGAGCTGACGGCAAAAGTTGCAAAAATGAATTGCCGGATTTACGAGGTGGGTATTTCTTACTACGGTCGAACCTATCAAGAAGGAAAAAAAATTGGTTGGAGAGATGGATTTAAAGCAATATTTTGTATTTTGAAATATAATCTATTTTCGTAGAATTATTAATGTTTTGATAATTTAAATATATATTCTCATTTATATAAATATAACTAATAATTAAAAAGTGTTAAGCTTACTATTTAGAAATACGTATTGCTGTACGATATCTGAGATTGTTGATGGAATGGTATCTTGGTTAGCCTGAAAAAAAATACAGTAAAGACTAATTCTTTAGAAGAACGCCTGCAGATTCACGACCTCAGAAAAGATGATGGGGCGATCGAGTTTGTCGATGGAAAAGATGTAATTTGCGGATTAACTGCTAACCCGAAGTCTCTGCCTCCCCGATATTTCTATGACGATCGCGGATCGCAGTTATTCGAGCAAATTTGTGAGTTACCGGAATATTACCCCACTCGCACAGAAGCCTGGATTTTAGAGCGATTTAGTCATGAAATCGCTCTAATGACAGGGACTTGCGAATTAGTTGAACTGGGGAGTGGGAGTTCGACCAAAACTCGCTTGCTGTTAGATGCTTATCAAAGTTTAGGAAATGGGTTGAAATACGTCCCGATTGATGTGAGTGGGAGTATTTTAATCGAAAGCGCTCGCGACTTACTTCAAGAATATCCTTCATTATCCGTTCGAGGATTGGTTGCCACCTACGAGCTAGCCCTTGCCCAACTCAAACCAACATCCTTATTCTCTCGGACGATCGTTTTTTTGGGAAGTACGCTCGGAAACTTGACCCCACAGGAGTGCGATCGATTTTTCTCGCAAATCCTTGATGCCTTGGATGTGGGTGAATATTTCTTGCTCGGAATCGATTTACAAAAACCCAAACAGATACTCGAAGCGGCTTACAATGACGAGCAAGGGGTAACCGCCCAATTTAATCTCAATATGCTGGAGCATTTGAATCAGCGCTTTGCCGGTAATTTCGATTCTAAACTGTTCGAGCATTGGGCGTTTTATAACGAACGGCTTCACCGAATTGAGATGCATTTGCGGTGTTTGCAAGCCCATACCGTCTACCTGAAGAAACTAAATCTGGAGGTTGAGTTTGAGACCCAGGAGACGATACTGACTGAAATTTCCCGTAAGTTCGATTTGGAGGTCATACAAGAAGAACTTCAAGTTAAAGGTTTTAAACCGCTGGCAACCTGGACCGATCCGAAACAGTGGTTTGGTTTGATACTTTCTCAAAAGTTGTAACTCCAACATCCGATCGGCGCGGCTGCATATCAATTCGCGATCGCGATCTCGTCTCAATGACAAATTCCTTGAAAAACTACGATGAATAAATTCACATCGATTTCATCCCCTCACCTCGCAACCTGCGATCGCGAAGGTCTTTTAAACTACTTTGAGAATTCTTGGGAACTCGAAGAAGTTCTGATGAAAAGTCTGGTGGGAGAAGATACGTTTTATATTAATCCCGACTCTCTCAGAAATCAGCTGATTTTCTACTTAGGTCACTCCGCTGTCTTTTATATCAATAAACTCATTCGGGTGGGATTATTAGAACGGCGCATTCACCCCGAGTACGAAATCCTGTTTGAGATGGGGGTCGATCCGACGACCCCCGAAGAACTTGATGAAGCCATGCAAGATGTACAGTGGCCGCAAGTAGAAGATGTGTGGCGATATCGAGACAAAGCCAAGGCAGAAGTTGTTGAAGTTCTCCAAAAAACACCCCTCGATCTTCCGATCGCTCCAGATCGTCCCCTGTGGGCATTGATGATGGGGATGGAACACAACCGCATTCATTTTGAAACCTCTTCGATGCTCGTCCGACAGTTGCCCGTCGAACGGGTGGAACGTCCGGAATCTTGGCAATATGCAGCCACTCATGGCGATGTCTCCCATAATGAAATGATTCGGGTTGCCGGTGGAGTGGCCGAACTGGGCAAACCGGAAGATGACCCCAGCTACGGCTGGGATATCGAATACGGCAGTCGAAACGTGGAAGTTCAACCCTTCTTAGCCAGTCAATATCTCATCAGCAACGGAGAATTTCTCAAGTTTGTGGAAGAGAAGGGCTACGAGAATCGAGATTTTTGGGACGAAGAGTCTTGGCATTGGAAGACGAAATACAACATCAAGCATCCTAAATTTTGGATACCTAGTAATAGAGGTTACAAGTATCGAGCGATGTTTGATGAAATCGATTTGCCCCTTGACTGGCCCGTCGAAGTCAATCATGACGAAGCGATGGCTTACTGTCGCTGGCGGGGTCGGGGAATTCGCTTAATGAGTGAAGCCGAGTGGAAGGTGGCGGCTGCGAACTGCGAGGAAGATAAGGACTTCAATCTCAATGTCAAATTTGGTTCTCCCAGTCCTGTCGGTGGTTTAGAAACAGCTCAAAGTCCCGCTGGACTTTACGATATTCGAGGGAATGTTTGGGAATGGTTAAGCGATGATTTTCAACCGCTACCGGGGTTTAAGACCCATTACCTTTACGAAGATTATTCCGCCCCATTCTTCGATACTCAGCACAAAATTATGGTGGGTGGATCTTGGGCGAGTACGGGTGCTTATGCTTCGACTGCCTGTCGAAATTGGTTCCGCCGCAACTTTCACCAACACGCAGGTTTTCGGATCGCTCGAAATTTAGGATCGGCAAAATAGATATGAAAAAATTTTTTGATTTCTGTTTTGAAATGTCATGAATTCTTCTAGAAAAAACTTAGAGTAGGGAAAAGCTATGAGTGCAAAGAATGGTTATTCTTGAAAAGAATACGTCATGGTCTTGATTGATTCCCACCGAATTTACAACCAGGCGCGAACCACTTGCAAACTACCTCCAGCATATAACGTGCGATCGCTCTTTTGAAAGCCAACCGCTGACAGCAAACCCACCAAATCTGTCTCGATCAGCTGCCACGCCGTTTCCGTTTCAAATAACCACAAAAATGCCGCCAGTCCGGGCCAAAATAAGGGATTTGTGGGTTCGTGAAAATCGATGAAGGTAAATACGCCATTGGGTTTGAGAACCCGAGAAACTTCCCAGATAATTTGTTGCAATTGGGTGGGGTTCATCTCGTGGAGGGCGACGCTGGTATGCACGATATCGAAGGCATTATCGTCGAAGGGCATCTGCTCGGCAAACCCTTCCACGTAACGGGCTTCGGGCACGTTTTGCCGCGCGCGTTCTAGGGCGCGGGGGGAAGCGTCTAACCCCACTACGTCGCGAGACTCCCCCACCAAAAATCCGGTGACCTGGGCGCAACCGCAGCACAAATCGAGAATTTTGGCATCGGGGGCAATGGTTAGATTTTGGAGGGCTAACTGGCGAAAACGGCGCTCTCCACCAACTCCCAGGGCGGCAATCTTGGATATGCCGTTATACATCCACTCGTAACGATAGCTCCAGTCTCTTAAAAGGGTCGCCACAATTTAAAAAATAGGTAAATATACTTGTTTTAAAAAATTAATTTTAAATATATCACGAATTTAGATTTTGAATAAAAGCCAATGTTTACGAGGAAGATCGAAATGCGATCGAGCTTGAAAATCAGGCATTTTGAGGTTGACAAAACGATAAAAAAAATATAAATTATAAGTCAAAAGCAACCCAAAAAAAGTGCCTTTTATTCACCCATTTTCTCGCTCGAATGGAAAAGCGTGCCACTTCTTCGATTAAAGAGATTAATGCAGCCATCGAAAGCGGCAACCCATTTGAAGGGAGAGCCACTGTCCGAGAACCAGAAATTTGGGGTATAAATTGCCCGGATTTAGAAACGTTCAACCAACGAGCAACCGATCGGGTGTGGCCAGAAATCGATCGGGCCGAGGGTGGGGGTCATCGCATTCGCTCCATGACGGCTTTGGGTAGTTCGGGCATGGGAAAAAGCCATTTTCTCGGTCGCCTTCGCCATCGATGTCGAACTCGCGGCAAGGGATTGTTTCTCTACGTCAACGCCCAACATTTCACCAATCCCAATACCATCCGCTCCTCACTCTTGTACGCCATCGTCAATAGCCTCAGATATACCGGGTCTGGCGGGGTGATGCAGTGGCAAGAACTGGCAGCTTTTTGGGTGAATCGAGCCTTATTTTTCGCTCAGCCGGATTCGACTCATTTAACCCCTCAAAAGTTGGTCCGCAAACTGACCAATCGCTCCTTAGCTCAGAATCAATTGTGGGTGAATCAGGTCACGGAAATTCTGTTTAAAGCCCAACCGGAAATCGAAAATCCCGATTTAATTCGGGCGATGGTGTGGACGTTGTGCAACGATCGCGCTCCCTTTGCCCGCAATTGGTTGGCCGGACGCCGGCTGGCTCAGTGGAAGCTCGACGAGTTAGGATTGCCGGATCTGAGTGGGGAGAATAGAGAATCGGTCGCATGGGAAATGACCTTGCAAATTCTGCAGGCGATCGGGGATTATTCGACGGCGCTGATTTGTTTCGATCGACTCGACACCGACGAAGCCCAAGAAACCCCCAACCGAAAAGAACAAGCGATCGCCTCTTGCGTGGATCGCCTCTGCGACAATCTCCGTCAAAAAGAGCGGCGCTATGGGGTGGTTCTGTTAAGCGTGATGACACCGGCGACTTGGTACGAGAAAATCGAGCCGTTGTGGGGTAAGCGTCGCGCCATGGGGGGAGCCGAACCCATCGAACTCGATACTCCCGACTCGGAGACGATCTCGGCCATCGTCGCCCAATGGCTGCACCCGTTCTACAATCGCCACCGCCTCATCCCCCCGACCCCCGTCTATCCCTTCGATACCATTCAGCTCCAAGCGCTGATGCGGGAAAACCTCAGCCTCACCGAGATAATCGAATGGTGCGAGGCAAATTTCAAACCCGTGGAAGTCGATCCCCTCGAACGGGTGGAGGAAGCCTTCGATCGCGCCGTTGCCAACGATTGGAGTGCTGCCTTCGAAGACGATATTGCCATCGCTGCGGCGTTATCGTTCACTTTACAAGCCCTCGTCGGACAAACCGTTGCCGGGGTAGAAATCGAGGCGGTTTCCGATCGGGTAACCCCCAGACGCTTCAATCGCAATTATATCGATTTTAAAATCCTCGGTCGCCAGCACCATCGTCCCGCGGCTATTGGCGTTGCCGCGATCGGAAGCGATCGCCCTCAAACGGTCGGGGCGGCTCTCAAGCGGCTGATACAGTGCGATCGCCTCGGGTTAACCCGCGCCTGTTTGATTCGCGCCTACTCGAAGCCGATTCCCTCCCATTGGCAGGCAAATCGCGATTTGAAAGTATGGCTCGATCGAGATCGAGGAAACTGGCTCGATGTTACCCCAGAGGCGATCGTGCCGTTACTCGCCCTGCATTCGCTCGCGGTGCACCGAGAGACCCATCAGCTAGAGAGGGCACAAATTACGGATTTCGCGCGCCAGCATCGGGCGATCGCCGAGAACCCTCTAATTGCCCAAATTTTGAGATCGCCGGTTGCCTCCACCGCTGGGAACACCCGACTCGAGCCTGCCGATTCATCCCCAGAGATTTCCCCAGAAGCCACCCAAACCGCAATCGAACCCAACCCGTTCGGAACTGCTTTTTCCCCCTATCCGAGTTCTTCCCAATTGCATCCGTGAAGGGTTTCGATCGGCCTCTATTGCTGATACGATCGACTGAAATTATCGTTTGGGGAGATTATGAAACTATTGGACTCAAAGGGTCGCATATTTGGCAAAATTAGCATCCTCGATCTCGGTGCGGCCCTGGTCATCCTCATGGTCGTGGTGGGCATCTTCTTCTTTCCCGGTACGTCGGGTTCGGTGGCGCAAAATCAACTCGCACCGACGACCAAACCTGTGGAAATCAAAGTCATCGTGCGCGGGTTGGGCGTTCTCTACCCAGAAGCTCTCATCGCTCGCCTCAGAGATACGGGAAAAACGAATATCGTCATCCGCAATCAACCCTACGGTACGGTGGATGTCAAATCCGTCGAGAAGGTGCCCCGCATCCTCGCCATTCCCCAACCCGATGGTTCCGTCAAAGCACTTCCCGATCCCAGAGATAACTTCTACAGCGTCAATCTGATGATTACCTTGGGGGGCAATGCCACAATTACCGACGACGGACCGGTGCTGGGTAATAGCAAACTCAAAATCGGCACCCTGATCGAATTGGAAGATGAAATGTATAACTTTAATGCCAGTACGATCGATGTAACCGTGCTTGACTAGTCGTCGATCGCATTAACTGTAGGGGTCAAGGGCGCAGCCATTCCCGAGGAGCGAGAATTTAATCCGGTGTTCGATTTCATCGGTAGACCGATTCCTCTGTTCTCCCCTCTCGAGAGGTGTTGGGGGTGGGTTAAGTATGATGCGCATTGCACAAATGATTAAATCCTCATTCCATAGGGCAAATGCGACCGTATAGCCTGCGGCAAGGCTGCGCGCTTAACCCCTAACCGATCCAACACATCACGAATATCAGAAAAAAGCGCGATCGCCCCATCCAAATTCATGGTTGGGGCAATTTTTGTCACAACGGGTACTCGCAGGTGCATAAATTTGCCAACACCGATACCTATAATCCCAATAAGAGAGCATACTCAACCGACAATATGGTTCCAATTCATCGATACTCGACCATCGTACATATCGATCCGGCTGATGCGGGAACGGGATACAAATATCGGCAAGTTCCAGTAGCTAAAGGCTATTTCGATCGAGGTTATCCAGAATTCAAAGGAGAAACAGAACTCTCAAAAACCGAAGATATCAAAATTCAAACTCGGCTGCTGTCACAGATAGAAAAAGCCGTGGAAAAAGGCGAAAATCTCGATCTCGTTTTGGCAAAATCCGAGGCAGCAATCTGTCTGCGCTGCTATCTTTCTCACGCAGTTTTGTCGGCTTGTCAAGAATTGTTTTTAAAATTTAGCGATCGGGGGACTCGGTTTCAGTTGCAGGAGTTACTGGCGCTAGTTTTAGTGGATGAAGCAAAGCCGATCGAACCGAGAAATCAATCGGTTACATTCTACCATTCCTTTCAGGTTTTACAAGACTATTTCAAACGAGATCGCAGCCAACGAAAAAGTTTAAATGGCTGGACATATTTACGCACCAGACAAAGCGATCTAATTGAGAAATTTTTTCTCTCCTGCGGTTTGTACTTCAATACCTACTGGAGCATTCTCAACTCCACATCCGTCAAAGAATTAGAGAAAATATTTCGAGAGTTTTATAACGTTTCTGCCACTGCCATCGTGCATGTTTCCGATGCAGAAATTCAACGAGCTGGGGCAATTTTAGAAAGCTATCATAGGATTTATCGAGGCGATCGGCGCAAAAATCGTGCCTTCGGACGCTGCCAACCCCCCACAGAAAATCAACAGCAGCGGATGGTGGCGGATTTACAAGCAAAATTTGGATTAGAAATTGACGAAAACCTGTTAATACAAGAATTGCAAGGGATGGCGCAGCGGTTGCGGGAGTACCGAATTTATTGCGAAAATCCGATGACGGTTGGCACTTCTCTAGATGCAGTCAATCCGGTAACCGGACGGGAGAAATCCGAAGAAATTGCCGACCCTCAGACCTTAGAAAATTCAATTTTAGAAGAAACCCAAAAAAAAGAGAACTTGCGCGATCGACTGCAAGATTTTTTACAAGATAAAACCCTGAATAGTTTAGATTGGGGAATCGAGCGCGCTTTTGTGGATATTATCGCCTCCCTCAGCCGTCGGTGCGCTCATTTAGCTGATGCGATTAAACCGGCATTTCAATTATTTTACTGCCAGAAAAAATCTCAAAGTGAAGTCGCCAAAAAACTAAAAATTACTCAATCTCAAGTCAGCCGCAACATCAAACCCCTCGCCCCCAAATTATTCGATCGCACTCGATATCGAACCCAAGAAAAACTGCTTCAAACCATACTCGAGGGAGTTCGCGGTTGGCAAGTGGTGGAAAATCCCCAACAGCGCGACTATTTCGATAACTTAGTCCAACAGGTTGAAAGCTTTTTATCCGCGCAGATTTTTCTGGAAGCCGAAGCCCAACTCGGAGATTCCAGAACGCGCACCCAAGAGAGTTTGTACGTGCGACGACTGTGCTGGTATCTGTGTCAAACCCGAGAGAAAATGCCCCAGACAGGAGAGAACTGAAAATGGATGCCAACCCCTTACTATTTGATGCCAATTTACCTGCCACGGAAATTATCGAACTCGATCCCGAAGATTTCGATCGCGCTGGGAAAATCACCGATCGCCTCACCCAGAATATCGACGACGAAACTCAAGCATGGCAAATCTATCTCAATACCCTAGCCAGTTTGGGGTTTCAACGATGGTTGCCAAGCCGAATGCCCGATATACCCATCGAAGATTTAAACCAAAATGTAGATGGGATCGGCTACCTGAAAGTGGGGGAATTTACCCTAGCCATTTTGGCGATTGAAGATTCGATCGAGTCAGTCGTGTCTATTCCCCAAAGGGCGATCGAGATACCCGAAAATACCGCTCATTTTTACGTTGCGATGGAAGTATTAGAAGAAAGACAACAGGCAATCGTCCGGGGATTTTTGCGATTCGATCGCTTGACTCAATATCGTCAAACTCAAACCATTTCCCCCGATGAGGGTAACGCTTATCCGATTCCCTTTGCCGAATTTGAATCCAATCTCGATCGCCTGCTGCTAAATTTGCGCTTTCTTACCCCCGCAGCCATTCCCTTACCGATCGCTCAAACCACCAGAAAATCAGCAGTAGAACCCCCCGTAGAACCAACGATTCAACTGCGCCAATGGTTGGAAAACGTCTTCGAGGCGGGGTGGCAAGCGGTGGAAACTCTCGTGGTTGGCGATGGTAACTGGACGCTGGCGGTGGCAGCCGGGGCTAACCGAGAACCGGGAGTCAAACGGGCAAAACTGCTCGATTTTGGCATGGCTGTCGATAATCTTCCCCTGGCGTTGCTGGTGGCGGTTGCCCCGGAAGCCCAGGAGAAAGTGGGGATTCGCATCCAAATCCACCCCGCTGGAGAGGGGCGATATCTGCCACCAGATTTATGTTTGGCGATGCTGTCCCCAGGAGGCGAAACCGTCCAGGAAGTGCGATCGCGCCAGCAGGATAGCTGTATTCAACTCAAACGCTTTAAAACTAAGCCGGGGAAAGGTTTCCGGGTGCGCGTCGGTTTGGGCGATCGTAGTGTCACCGAAGCATTTTGGGTGTAATGGACAATTGACAACGGGTCAGCTGCGGTGGTCTTTCCCGACTCTATCCCTCATTTGAAAAAAGATAACGAAATGTTACTTAGTTTTTCATATATGAGACGCAGCGGGGAGGTCTCGACTAGTTTTTAAACAGCAAAAGGCTCGAGTTCAACACGAGTCGCTAACCCAAAACAATCGAATTGATTGACAAGGAGATATAAATGCTTGACGCTTTTTCTAGAGCCGTAGTCTCAGCAGATGCGAGCACCTCGCCCATTGGCGACCTGAGCGCACTCAAAGCATTTGTTGCCGATGGTAACAAGCGCCTCGATGCCGTGAACGCCATTGCCAGCAACGCCAGCTGCATCGTGTCCGACGCCATCGCCGGTATGATTTGCGAAAACACCGGTTTGATTCAAGCCGGCGGCAACTGCTACCCCAACCGTCGCATGGCCGCATGCTTGCGCGATGGTGAAATCGTTCTGCGCTACATCTCTTACGCGCTGCTCGCTGGCGATGCATCGGTTCTAGACGATCGCTGCTTAAACGGTTTGAAAGAAACCTATACCGCTCTGGGCGTGCCCGCCACCTCAACCGTGCGCGCCGTTCAAATCATGAAAGCATCTTCGACGGCTCACATCGACCAAACGAACACCGAAGCCGCTGGTGGTAGCCGCTATCGCAAGATGGGTGCCGCTGATGGAGATTGCTCGAGCCTGATTGCTGAAGCAGCCGGCTACTTCGATCGCGTTATTGCCGCTCTCAGCTAAGGGACTCACCGGTCGATGGTCTACCCATGGAGTCATCGGGGTTGTTCAATCCTGGCACTCTGAGGGGTATCTGATTCGAACGCGACTCCCAAAGCGATCGCCTCTGATGGTGCGATCGCCTTGAAATCAAAACCCGAGCACATCCAATCTGGAGCATAAAAAAAAATGAAATCTGTTGTTACCACCGTTGTGACCGCTGCGGATGCAGCCGGTCGTTTCCCGAGCACCTCCGATTTAGAATCCGTACAAGGTAGCCTGCAGCGCGCAGCCGCCCGCATGGAAGCCGCCGAAAAGCTCGCCGGCAATCTCGATCAAGTCGCTCAAGAAGGCTACGACGCTTGCATCAAGAAGTATTCTTACCTCAACAACGAAGGTGAAGCCAACTCCACCCAAACCTTCAAAGATAAGTGCTTGCGCGACATCAAGCACTACCTGCGCCTAGTGAGCTACTGCCTGGTCGTCGGCGGCACCGGTCCTTTGGACGAATGGGGCATTGCCGGACAGCGCGAAGTCTACAAAGCTCTGAATTTGCCCACGGCTCCTTACGTTGCGGCCCTCTCCTTCATTCGCACCCGCGGTTGCGCTCCTCGCGATATGTCGGCTCAAGCCCTCACGGAGTACAACGCTCTTCTCGACTACGTGATCAACTCCCTGTCGTAAGAGGGTTCAAGTGCTGGAATTTTCCAGTGCTTTCATGCTTCGCGAGCGCGAATCGATTCGCGCCCGCGAAGATTTTCCACAGAACTAAAAATCCCGCATCTGACGGTGGAGTCTCAAAACCGTCCCTCGGTGCGGGGTTTCTATTTCTCTAGTGCAGCGCCGCAGAAATATGGTTATATGCAGTCGTATTCAGACACAAGAGACCGCGAGCTGGTGGAGCTGGGGGAGCTGGGGAAGAAAGATCGAGCTCCGCTCATGTTGGAGCGGAGTGTCCTAACCGCACTCAATACAGCGATAACCACCCAGGTCTCAACGGGTGAAAGCTATATACAGCAAGCATTTTTAATTTTTAATGCCTGCCTTTTTAATTCTGCGTAGCAGCACGAGGAGCGAAGATCTCGTGACCCCTCAAATTGAAACTCAATCGCCCTTGTCGAACGAGCCCAGTCGAACGAGCCCATTGAAAGATTAAATTGAAAGACTAAACATGAACTTCGAGCGCATGTCTCCTATCCCCTTAGCTCCGGTTGCCCCACCTCAAAATTGGATTCGGATGGGGGTGATGTGAATGGATCGACGATTTGCCAACATTTTCGGGTTAACAGAAGAGCAAGCCATCGACCTGCTCAAAACCTCGAGCGACCGACCCGAGGATTCCTCCGACCGCTACGTCGCCGTCTCTCATTTAGCCAATTTTCCCACAGAGCGCTCCATTCGCGCCCTGATCGAAACCGTTGACGATCGCAACCCGGCGATGTACCATCGCATTGCCCGTCGCAAAGCCGTGGAAAGTTTAGGACGATTGAAAGCTCAAGCAGCAGTGCCGGCGATTCGAGCTTGTTTGAACGATGAGGATTGCTATACCGTTGAGAATGCCGTGTGGTCTCTTGGGGAGATCGGTACCGAGGACCAGAGCATTTACGAAGACATCGCGCGACTGCTGACGCGACCGGGTCAAAACTATCGAACCATCATCCGAGTTCTTTCACAATTCGACTACAAAAATGCCCTCGAGCGGGTGGAAAGATTAACCGATGCGGAGGATGAAACCGTCGCCGGTGCGGCGATTGCGGCCGTGGCTCGCTTGAGTGGGGATTACAGCCGGATGAACCGAGTGCTCGAGGGGTTCGCCCATGGCAACGTCAACGTCCGACGGGCGTCGATTCAAGACGCGGTGGATGCTCGATATTACGATGCCATCCCCCACATAGCCAAGTGTCCGGTGTCGATGGTCTTTCGCTTGCGAGGTCTGCGCTTGCTCGCACAGATGGGAATGGACGCCGACCGGTTCGATTTTGCTCACATCGAACCCGAACTCGACCGGGTGGTGCGAGACCGTCCCAGTGAGTTGGCTCTGGTGCACGAATACGATCGCCCTCCCTCTTTAGAGTTTGTCATCGGCGAACTTTACCAAACGGATTTCGGGCGGTGTTATTTGGCATGCCAAACCCTACTCGATGTTTACCCAGACCAAGGGGTGGCGGCGTTGATGAAAACCTTTGAAGAAAAAGCCCAGAACGATTACGGAGCCCATTACCACGTCGTTAAATTATTGGGTGGGTTTGGGTGCGCTCGCAGCTACGACTTTTTGGTCGAACGCATCCTCCACGACCGGGCACCGCAATTTCAAAAATCCCGAGGGGCGGCGGCGATTGCGTTGGGAGAACTTGGGGATGAACGAGCGATTCCGATTCTGCGAGAGTGTTTGCAGACCCCAATTTTCCACCTTCAATATGCCTGTTTGATGGCTCTCGAGCAATTGGGAGATACTTCGGCTCGAGAAATTGCCGCGACTGAT
>NZ_JBRJXU010000106.1:0-7677 GCF_057467645.1 Zarconia sp. | reverse complement strand
GGGGAATGGGGAATGGGGAATCGGGATGAAGTACTTTGCTCCCCAGCAACCAGATGTAGCCAGTGCGATCGCTTCGCTCATCAAGAGGCTTGCCAACCGCCCGAATCTCACCCAGAGTCGGCATCCCGTCCACGTCGCGGTCGCAAAACTGACGTTTCCCCGACAGACCCTGTGCATCTCCTCATACGATCGCTTGCGTCCTAATCTATTTCCGTTATCCGATCGGACTCGACATCGCTTAACTCAATCTCGCTCTCAAGAGCGTTTTCAAGAGCGTGTGGAAAATCGGGACTCTCCAGTGCTAAATAATCGGAATACAGCCAAGCCAGACGATCGTAAATTGGAGCGGTGTCTACACCACGCGCCACCAACGCTTCGAGAATATCGATCGCTTCGGAGATCAAGCCGTTATCGGTATAGAGCAACACGATGGCTAAAGCTTTTGCCGTTGCATCGATGTCTTGACTTTCAATGCGCGATCGAATTTCCTCGATTTGTTCGGCTTGTTGGGTATCGAGCAACTTAAAACCCACACCACCGAAAAGGCCAGATTCCTTTAGGCTTGGGGCATAGGTTCCGCGATCGGTTCCAACGGTTAGCAGATATCTTTTCCCTGGTTTGAGTGGTGACTCCTCTGGAGGATAGTTCATCTGCGCTCGATCGATCTCTCGACACCACTGTTGTAATACCTCATCTTCTAGCAAACAAACCTCGTAACTCTGGGCATTCTCAACGGTATTCCAGCGAAACTGGGGTCGAGGGTTGAGTAAATTCGTCCGTCGCGGACTGATAACGTAGGGAATCGTCGGTTCGTCGGTGTTATTCTCGTCACCTCGATTCGGACATCGATAGGAATCCGCATCGCACTGGTCTCTATTTCGGCGAGCTAAGAACGATTCGACCGACGCACAAGGATTTCTTCGAGAAAAGCGACCCCCGACGGCGTCAATACTCAAATCGCTACATTGAACGAAAGCCAGTCCCCCTGCACTGTGCAATCGATCGCCGGGATAGAGCAATGTCCCCGTTGTCGGCGCGAGTGTTTGTCCGTTTTCTCGTTGGAGGCTGACATCTCCCTCAATTTGAATAATCTGTCCGTTGGCTTCATCAATGGTCGCAGAATTAGCGGCCACCGCCCCATCGATCGGTTTAGGAAACGGATTAATGGGACCAGACCGATCGAAACCAATCGTAAGCAAGAAACCGATCGCTACACAGATAAAGACGCCACGCTGCATGGAAAACTCAAGTGCCCTCAGGCGATAAACTTTGAATTTCAGGGATTGAGATCGATATTTTAGATGTCTATGAATTGCGGCACTCGTTAATATTTGAATTGGGTTTTATCGTGGCAATCGATTGGAGATCGAATTGCGGCAAAACCCTTTAAATTTCGTGCTAATCGTTTTTTGACTCGTTTTGAGTGCAAAGCACTGAGTTATATAGATATCTATCAAATATCCTATCTTGCACGCCACCAATTGCCAACCCTAAATTCGAACGGGACTTTTTAAGTCGATCGACTTCTCAAAATCGTATCAGTTGCTGCCAAATCTTCCCCCGAGATGCGGGCCAGTGCAGTTCGCAAATCGTACCTCGCGGGCTGTTGGGACGGCGCTCGAATCGACCCCCGAGATTGCGAGCGAGGGTTTGAGCTTGATGGGTTCCCTGTCCGCCTTTACCCAAACTTGCACTCTCAGAAAGACCGTTACCGTTATCGATGACTTGCACGGAATACCAATTACCTTCTTGCGTACAGATCGTATCCAAGCGCGTGGTCCCCAAGGCATGTTTGCCGGCATTGCAAAGGGCTTCTTGGAGAAATTGACACAGGTCTCGCTTTTGGTCTGGGGACAAATGACAGGCGTCCAGGGGGGAAAAATTGGGTGGAATGTAGGTCAAGACCGTGCGAAAGCCAGGAAAATCGCGATCGAGGGTTCGATCGTAAACCGTATACAGTAACTCGGAGATGGGGGTTTGTAAATCCAAGACAGGCATCCCCGGAAGGTAGAGGCTATCTCGCTGGGTCACGACATCTTGCCGCATTTCCCGGTAAATGCCCCGTAATTCTTGATTGAGATAGGAGAGATGCGATCGCAGTTTTTCGCGGGACAAGTCTTCATCGTCAATACTCCTTAAAATGACGGCGAGATCTTGCAGGGGACCGTTGTGAACGGCATCGAAGGTACGCTCGATGGTCTGGCGGCGCTGTTCGAGTTCCAGGCGCAAATCGCGATCGACCATTGCCGTGGTGAGTCCTGCGCCCCAGAAGGCAAGAATCGTGGGGACGATGGGAATCCACCAACCCCAAACAAATAGAAAGTAGCTAGCAACGGTGAGTCCCCCACTTCCGAGGAAAAGACAGAGGATGGTTTTCCAGGGGGATTGCAGGGCAATGCCGAGACTAATCCCGATCGCACCCCAAAGAGCGATCCACAAGTATTCCCAAACGTCTCCCCACACGCGAATTTGCGATCGCCCCTCTAGAACCGCGCTAATAATTTGACTGGTGGCGTGAGCGTGAATTTCCACGCCGTAGATTAACTGATTCGAGAGAGACTCGACGCTGCCAAGTTGGGTCGAATAAATGGTGTTTTTCACGGCGGAGGTGATAAACGTATCTTTAACGCTGGCAGCCGTCATGCCCAACAGCACCACCCGATCGCGAATTAACTCCCGATCGAAGTTGCGATCGAGAATATCCCTCAAAGACAGAACCGCAAAGGGTTGGGGAGCAGCGCGAAAATTGAGTAATATTTGATTGCCGTTGGCATCTGCCCCCACGTAGCCGCCGGAATTCGATCGAAAGCGCACCAGCGGAGTTTTTCCAAACCCAATCGGGTCGGAGGATTTAGGCGAGTCGCTGTCGCCATGGCGCAGTTCGATGCCTTCTCGGTTGAGATAAAGCTGGGCCAAACGCAGGGCGAAGGAGTATTTGAGATCCCCCGCCCAGGTTCGGCTGGCCAGAATGCAGCGACGCAGCTTACCATCGGCATCCACGAGCAAATCGGCAAATCCGATCCGTTCGGGGGGTAACTCCGGCGGTGGCTTGACATTAAAGCTGTCTTCTTGGTTGAGGGCGACTTCAATGCCAACGATATTAGGATATTTTTCGAGAACTGTACCGAGTTGCGCCCGATCTCGATCTCGATTGTCAATCGTATCTCGAAATAAATCCAGACCGATGACGCGCGGTTGAAACTCTTGCAGAATCGATAGTGCAGTGGCTAAGTGAGCGTCGGCAATGGGAAATCCACCGACGGTATTTAAATCGCGATCGTCGATACCGACGATGGTAATTCGACGATCTTCGAGTTGAGTCGGACGTAGTCGCTCGAACGTATCAAATGTCATCCATTCCTGGACTTGCAGAAATCCCGCGAGGCGAACGATGATGATGGGCAGAATAATCAGGAGTCCGGGTAATATCGCCCCACGCCAGAATTTTGTCTGTTTTTTGAGTTTTTTGAGTTGTGCGAACGACCATCTTTTCATTAACTATATCAATCCCATTTTTCTGGCCTCAATCTCGATTTGCACCCTAATATCTTTGTCTGGATCGTCGTAAATACCCAAAGTGTCTTGGATTCTAATCCAGTAATTGCGAATTGTCCGTTCGCTGACACTCATGCGTTTGGCGATCGCTTTGTCGGTTAAGCCTTCTTTAAATTTGAGCTGTAGCAGTTCGAGCCATCGGCGATCGAACTCGGGACGCGATCGAATCTGAGGGGGCAAATAGACCGATCCTCGCAATGCGAGTTCGACGAAGTGCAACATATCTCGAACGGGTAACGATTTATCCATGGCTGCAAAACCGCCTTCATAGGTTGCGATGGTCGGTTTGAGGCGCACCAGGGGAGTCACGTCCGTACTGAGCACCATAATGTTAGGTGCCAAGGTACTTGCGAGTAGCTCTTTCACAAGTCCGAGTCCCACTTCGGGATTGGCAGACTTTGAGGGTTTTTCCGGTAAACTCAGATCCACCATCACCAAGTCCGGTGACTCGCGATCGATAATTTGTTCGGCACCCAGGCGATCGCGAGCTTTGAAAATATTAGCCCCTGGATATTGCTCTTGCAGAGCGGGAACCGTACCAGCCAAGATGGCTTCGTGGTCATCAATCACCAAAAAAGTCAGCCCTATTCTATTGTTGGTCATGACATAAGCCCTGTATTTGGAGTAGAAGAGTCGTGAACCCTTAAAACCAATTGAGTTGAGTGAACGCTTGCATACTTTTCACAGTAGAACAAAAGTATCGGTGCGTGCTTTCCAAATTCGGAAAACCACTTGCCGATATTTGAAAACCTAGAGTATGATGAAAGCTTTTGCTTGTTGCGCTTGGGTTCCTTTGATGGGCGATCGCGCTCTGTTTTTGCCCGTTCGATTTGCCCGTTCGTCGCCCAGGCAGTTGATTTCATTTTGCCCAAACTAAATCGCCCAAATGCTTGCGTCCCGACAGCTACTCTGCCTCCCCGGCTCCCCTTGCCGCTCATTCAATTAAGTCAGTAGGGGTTAAGAATGTTTGAAAGTCCTGAAGGCGAGGTGGACTCGAGTCATGGGTCGAAAAACTTCAAACCCCACCGCACCCCATCAACCTCAAGTATGAGTTGTCGCCGGAAACTCTACCCCCTAGACCCCACACCCGAAACACTAATCCAAAACTGACGTTAAATTATGGTGATTCAACCGGATTTGAGAGCGCTCCTGCCATTGCAAGTCCTGCAATCCAACTCGTCGTCCAGGCACTCTGAAAATTAAATCCCCCCGTTACTCCATCGATATCGAGAATTTCCCCAGCAAAGTAGAGATGGGGACAGCAGCGACTCTCCATCGTTTTGAAATTCACCTCTTTGAGCTTCACTCCCCCGCAGGTGACAAACTCTTCTTTGTAGACCCCTTTCCCAGTAATCTGATACTCTCCCTGGGCTAACTCGCGAACGAGAGCGTTGAGGGCTTTTTTGGATAACTCCGTCCATCGCGTCCGAGTCTCAATGCCAGCGCGATCGAGTAAATATTGCCATAACCGTTTGGGTAAGGGGAAGGGACAAGCAGAAGCGATCGCTTTTTTGGCCACATCCGATCGTGCTGTTTGTAGCGTTTGGCGCAGGGTTGACTCATCCCACTGGGGCAACCAATTCACCCGCAACTCTGTTTTGTAGCGGCGATCGTGCAGAAACCTCGCCCCCCACGCCGACAGCTTCAGCACTGCCGGCCCGCTCAATCCCCAATGGGTAACCAGTAGCGGTCCTTCCTGTACCAGCTTTCCCTCCGGCAACCGCACCCTCGCCTGGGGAACGGAAATTCCCGCCAACGCTCGCAGTCTTCTATCGGCAATATTAAAGGTAAACAACGATGGAACGGGAGATTCGATCGTATGGCCCAAATCCTGGGCCCAGCGGTATCCCTTGGGATTGCTGCCCGTTGCCAGCAAGAGGCAGTTGCCTTTCATTATCTTGCCGTGTTTCAGAGCAACTTCGAATCCACCCCCTTGTTCCTCGGCAATTTGCTGCACCCCGATGGCTGGCGTGCCGGTCAGTACCTTCACCCCGGCTTCTCGCGCGGCCGATTGCAACCCGTTCGCGATCGTCTCAGAATCGTCAGTGGTGGGAAACATCCGACCGTCTGCCTCTGTTTTGAGGTCAATTCCTAAGTTGGCAAACCAGGCAACGGTATCGCGCGGTTGAAACCGGGAAAACGCCCCCCGTAATGCCTTGCCACCTCTGGGGTAGTTCTGTACTAGCAGTGCCGGATCGAAACAAGCGTGGGTGACGTTACAGCGTCCGCCTCCAGAAATTCGCACTTTAGCGAGGGGTTGCCGACCCGCTTCGAGTAGCATCACCGGGATGTGGGGATAGGTTCTCGCACAGGCGATCGCCCCGAAGAATCCGGCAGCCCCCCCGCCAATAACGATCGCGCGCTTGGGGATAGTTTGTGGTGAAGTCATTGTTTGATTGTAGGGCGAATGGCGAATTATCCCCCAGGCGCGATCGTTAATCTGCCATGACGGTGTTTTCGTGAGGTGACTTAATATTCACTTTCTCAAGGGTTTCTTAAATTTAAAACTCATAAAATAAAAAAAATGTCAAGCTTTTGAAAGATATCTTTGAGTCGATCGAGTGCGACTGGATTCAAGCTCTCAAAAAAAGCTAAATCCCCCAGAGAGCGCGCCGATCCTTCCCTCTATACTCCGACAGAATCGAGCAATATCCAATCTTTAAAATAAACTGAATTTTTGAAGCAACTCGCTCTCCTACTCGAGTGAGTCTCTCTCTATTTTTGGCAAAATTTTCTCATATTGCTCTCAGAATTCTATTGTTTTCCTTTCAGGATTGAATGTCCTTAAATTTCTCATATTGCTCTCAGGATGATATCGTTCTAACTTCAGGATTGAATTTCATAATTCGATGTAATCAGAACGGCACTCCGAAAAGAATATTCGAGAAATTCAATTCGATGAGTTTCAGGATTGGTTTCTAAATTTCTATTGTTTGAGTGCCATAAGATGTTCAAATTGCGAACATTAAAAATCAGCTGTTTCTTCGCTCCAACACGACAAATACTTTACTGAATCACAGGAGCAAAACTATCGTGCCAAACTTCTCAGGATCCCTTGCTAACTCGATCGTTCTTGAAAATGATGACAGCATCATTATTGAAAATGAAATTATCGCTCCCGTCGGAGAACCCGCCGTCGATATTGTTGGTGATGACGCCAGTCTCCAGGTGACGCAAAACGGCTCGATTCTTGCCCCCGATGCCGGAAACACTGCCGTTCGCGTGGAGGGAGAAGATGCCCAAATCGATAACCGAGGGACGATCGCGGGGGATTTCAATGGAGTCAGTTCGACTGGAGATGACCTCAATTTTATCAACCGAGGGACGATTTCCTCCAACAGCCGTGCCGTTGACATCACCGATGGCGATGGTAGTTCTGTGGAGAACTTCGGTGAAATCATCGGTACGGGAGACCAGCGCAACGGAACTCTCTACGTCGATGGTTCTGTGGACGAACTCGAAATTGACAACCGAGGCCCTGGCATTATCGATGCGGGAGAGGGAAATCTCGGTGATGGTATCTCCGTCCAAGTTGGCATTGCTTCAGAAGATGCCGAGAACGAAGACATCGACATCATCAATCGAGGAGTCGTCCAAGGTCGGGGACAAGCTGCTTTTGAACCGGGAGTGGGTCGCTTAGCAGCCAACGGTTCGAGCGGCATTCGCTATTTCAACGGTTCCGGAGAAGACGAAGCCACGATTACCGGTTCTCTCGATAACTTCGGAGAGATTACCACAGAGGTGAATGTCGGCTTCCTCGGGGGAGTGGTTATTGAAGATGGGGTTGCTTTTGAGGGTCGCATTCGTAACTTCGGTTCGATCGAAGGACCTCGCAACGGCTTATACGTGGGTAACGCCGAACACGATTTGACGATCGGCAACCGGGGGAACATCGAGTCCGGCAGCCGCGCGGTGAACCTCGATGGCGACAACGTCACCCTCGTCAACCAGGGCAACATTCTCGGCACGGGAGACCAGCGTAACGGCACCGTCTACATCGACGGTACTGGAGACGAACAAACGATCCGCAACACCAGTAGCGGCATCATCGATGCTGGGGAAGGGAATCTCGGCGATGGTATCTCCGTTCAAGTGGGTTCGGCAGCCGAAGATGCTCTCAAT
>NZ_JBRJXU010000105.1:0-23169 GCF_057467645.1 Zarconia sp. | reverse complement strand
GGGAGCATCGGGAGAAATGGGAGCATCGGGAGAAATGGGAGCATCGGGAGAAATGGGAGCATCGGGAGAAATGGGAGCAAGATGCTCCCACTATGTACTGTGAATTACCCTCCGAAACCCCCGAGAGCTAGCGTTGCCCACGGTTACTTGTGTCCTCACCGGTATGGCAACTACTATAATTGGGCGTTCTTTCCAGAATCCGACTTGGCGCATAGAATACGATCGGGCAAACTATAGCCTTCGTTCATCTATCGATCGGTTTTTATGGCTCCACGGACGACAATGCCCAAACCCAATGGGATCGTACTGACAATTTTTTGGCTTTTGACGCTGGGTTTAGGCTTTTTGGGCGGTGCATTAGCCAGACCTTACTTTTCGAGTGTTGAGGGTGCAACAACGAAAGACGGCGATTTCCCCAAACCAGGGGCGGTCAAAAAACAAAATCCGGAACTCGATCGATTTTTAAAAGATTTTTTAGCAGCAGAAGAAAATCAAATCTATATCACCAGCAAACTCATCGATGAAGACGGGATTTCTCCGAAGATTTTACCGAAACTCCTCGAAAAAATCTTTGAAGAGGAATCGAGTCGGGAAGAAGCGGTTGCGTTTTTAATGGATGAGGAAAATGAGGAGTTAGAATTTTTTCCCAGTTTGATGAACCAAATGTGGGAAGACGAAACGACGAAAGCCACTACGGCGAAACGGTTTGCCGAAGAGTATCAGTTATATCTGATTCCCCCAACCGAGGAAGATGATGCGGAAATTGGCGAGCTCACCGTTGAGGCGTTGGCCTCTTTATGCCCGGAACAAGAGGAGGGAGAAACTCTCGCAGCCTATCAAGAACGGATTCAAGGGTGTAACGAATTGCCTTTGATTGGGACGTTGCGCGATCGATCGTCATTCTATCGTCCGCCTTTTCAGCTTGCCTACGATAAAGTCTTGGTGAGTACGCCTTTGACTCGCGCTCAACCGGAGGAGGAGCAAGCCTATACTTGTGAGGACAGGACGGTAAATGAAACGTCCGCAGAATCTACACCTTATCTGGGTAAGCGAGTTCTGTTAACCAGCATCAAAACTGATGGTATCCGCACCAAAGAATTGGAAGTCACCCAAGCTACCTTTGAGTGCCCCACATCCGGTTCGACGTTTCATTTAAATTCCAAAGATGCGATCGAATTATTTGACGTTCTCGATGAGGTGAATAAGGTGCAAATTCGGATTATCGATTCGATGTTATGAGGTCAGCATTCAGCGATTAGCGGTCAGCTATCAGTCCTAGATTTGAGACGAATCAGTTGTCCGTTCGGTTCGTCGGTAAGAACGTATAAGCCACCATCGGGCCCTTGACGCACATCCCGCACTCGCTGTCCGATCGAGATCGACTCCTCCTCAACAACGTTTCCCGCCTCATCCAACTCGATGCGCCGAACATCTTGGGACACCAACCCCCCGGCAAATAAATCCCCTTGCCACTCCTCAAAGCGATCGCTACTGTAGAACGCTAAACCCGATGGGGCAATTGAAGGAGTCCAGATCAACTTCGGATCGACCATCCCTGGAAGCGACTGTTCTGGGGAAATCAAGCCGCCCGAATATTCCCGACTGTGGGTGGCAACGGGCCAGCCGTAGTTTTCCCCGCCTCGCACCCAATTCACTTCATCTCCCCCGCGCGCGCCATGTTCGCTAGCCCACACTCGATCGGCGATCGGATCGAAGGTCAGGCCTTGAATGTTGCGATGACCGTAACTCCACACGGCGGGATCGGCATCTTCGGTCCCCACAAAGGGATTATCCGACGGGATCGAACCGTCATCGTTGAGTCGCACTACCTTCCCCAAATGGCTGCGGCGATTCTGGGCTTGCTGGCGAATCAGTTCTCCCTCCAGTTCGATGGGGGGATTGCCACCGTCGCCGATCGCCGCCAGCAGCGTCCCATCGGGCAACCATACCAGCCGCGATCCGAAATGCTGCCCCCTGGGTTTGGTTTGGGAAACCTCGAAAATCACTTTCACATTGCTCAGCCGATTGCCGTCAAAGGTGGCGCGGGCGATGCGGGTGCGGTTGGCATCGATCGTCCCGTGGGAATAGGTGAGGTAAATCCAGCGATTCTCGGCAAAGCGAGGGTGTACGGAAACTTCCATCAAACCCCCCTGGCCCTCAGCGAAAATCTCGGGAAGTCCGGCGATCGGATTGGGGTCGAGAACGCCATCGCGCGCGATCCGCAATCGTCCGGGACGCTCGGTAATCAGCATCGCCCCATCGGGCAACCAGGCAATACTCCAGGGGTGTTCGAGGTTTTCGAGGATCGTCACTTTCTCGAAGTTGGACGTAGCAGCGCGATCGAGCTGGATAGGGGTCAACGGCCGTTGACCCCTACTCGAACAACCGGTGATGGCAAATAAGGCGATCGCACTACCGGCAGCAATCAGGCGATCGAGGTAGACTCGCAGCTTGGATTGGCCTGTTGGTGCAGAAGACCCATTTTTCTGAAACATCATTTGTTCTGAGTATATTTTCTTCATCATAAAAAGAACTTTTCTACCCGAGAACGCGTGGTAGGCGCAAAAAAAAAGCTTGAACCCAGCTCATTTTTGAATCCTCAAAACTGAAACTGAGTTCAAACTTATTACTTACGCGGTGTGAAACTTTCAGCGCTCGAAAGGATGGTCGGCGAGTCGAAAAATCCCCCTTTTCCCCTTTTACCCCGTGCTGTCAGGTTTCGGATCGTATAAGTTGCACATGGCGTTAATTACTTCCACCCCGCCCGATCCATCAGTTGTAATGCCTCGGGATTATTTTTACCGATGGTGCCAGCGTTGAGGCTGTCTTCTTTGAAAGGAACGAATTCTTCTAGATAGGCATTATCTAATTCGGCCCCTTCGACCACGGGAAACTCGTTATTATTTTTGGCAAACTGGGTTTGAACTTCGGGGGTGAGGAGATACTCGATAAAGGCGATCGCATTTTCTTTGTTCGGGGCATTCGCCACCACCCCAGCACCGCTAATATTAATGTGAGTGCCGCGACCGTCTTGGTTGGGGAAAAACATTCCCACTTTCTCGATGACCGCCCGATCTTCGGGGTCGTCGGAATTGGCCAGACGGGCAACATAGTAGCTATTGACGATCGCTAAATCGGCGACGCCATCGGCGACGGCTTTAACCTGACCCACATCGTTACCTTCCGGGGGACGGGCAAAGTTCGCAACCAATCCTTTTGCCCACTCTTCAGTGGCTTCGGGGCCGTTGGCTTCTAAAAGTCCACCGACGAGGGATTGATTGTAGATGTTGTTGGACGATCGCACGATGATTCTTCCCTGCCACTTGGGATCGGTCAAATCTTCGTAGGAAGTCAGTTCCGCAGGATCGACGGTTTCTTTGTTATAGACCACGATGCGCGCCCGCTTCGAGAGTGCGAACCAGCGTCCCTCGGAGTCGCGCAGGTATTCGGGGACGACCGCTTCGAGGGTTTCCGACTCGATGGGTTGCAGAATCTCCGCTTCCTGGGCCCGCCACAGACGACCGGCATCCACGGTAATGAAAACGTCGGCAGGACTATTTTCCCCTTCGGATTTAATCCGTTCGACGAGTTCGTCCCCTTTACCTTCGACGAGATTCACGTCAATGCCGGTTTGCTCGGTAAAATTATCGTACAGGGGTCGATCGCTGTCGTAGTGACGCGACGAGTAGACGTTGACGACTTCCTCCGAGCTTTCCCCGGAATCTGCGGTTTCCCCTTGGTTAGCTGCGGGTTGTTGGGTGCAGCCTACAGTGACTGCAAAGGCAGCGGAAGCCACTGCGACAAAACTGTGCTTAATCCATTTCATATCGACTCAGAACTCCTCAACTCGAAAATTTTGGCAATTGTTTTGGTGCGATCCCAATGGCGGTTGGCATTGGCTTGGGTAGACTCTAGGTCGCCGAAAGATCGACGAACCCGATCGATCCGAAGCACTTAAGACCAGCCCGAATCCGAGAATGGGACTCATCTCAAGGTTGCGAAATACATCGTTCGGCGACCCCGCGAGCGATCGCCTCTTTTATCGCCAATCTCCGAACTATCTTAGCGTGTTAATGCAAGTAATTTCTATTTAAAATTCAAGTTAATGGCAATGGGTTGAACTAGCAAGGGGCGGTTGGGCGATCGGGTGGTTTCCGGTGAAGCGGTGAGTTGACCTGATGAAAAGCCAGGATGCGTGGCAGTGCGAAAAGGAGTCTCAGAAAATAAAGAGGGAATCGATTACTCTAAAAACTCTCAATTATGTAGCGTCCGAAACCTAAGCTGAGACCTTTGCTATCCGACATTATCTTATCGTTCTCTCAACAGAGCCCCCTGCCGTGGACGGGAGGGGGAAGCCATCGGATACGTGCGCAATCGGCTAATTCGGGACTTTTTCTACTAGATCGCCATGTTCGTCAACAATTCGATCTGGAAATTTATCGAATTGTCAACTCACCCTCGAGAATCATGCCAGAATGGCAACACAACAGAAGAAATTCAAATTATGCTATCGATCGACACAAATACATAGAATTCGTATTAGTCTGCGACTTATTTGAATTCAGGTCAATTAACGCCATAGGAGAATACTATGCGTCATCCCTTTGACTTAAATCCAGAAGAAATAGAGTCCGTCGATCTGGATTTTGAAGAACCCATTTCCGATGAGGAAGCCGAACAAGTGGGCGGCGGACTTTCGATTTATACGAGCATGGCATTTGGTGAAGAAGGCGGAGATTTTCCGGACTACCCACGTCCGATTTTTCCGCCTTATCCGTTACCATTTCCCATTGATGAATATCCCAAGCCATTACCCAAACCTATTCCCTGGCCGATTCCTCCAAAACCCATCGGACCGCCGGATGTGACAACATTGGCTATTGGTGAAGAAGGAGGCGATCCGATCGATACTTGGTGATTTGAGAACGATTTCCATCAAAATTCTACTCCTAATACTCGGCAGTACTGAGATACAGTACTGCTTTTTTTATAGTAATTTACTGCCAAAATGGCACTCGAACGTTTTAGTTTTTTAGTTTAATAAAAAAAATACATCACGTTCGATAGAAATTTCCAATTCCAAATCATTCAAAAGGAAGGCGAGGGAGTTACAAAAAAAATAAAGTTTTAATTTTTTTTTCAAAAACGTAAGAAAATATACAGACAAACATAAATAATAAAATTTTATGTTGATTCTAGAAAACTCAATTGAATCTGCCATTCAAAAATATCGCCAGGGACATTTAACAGAGGCGGAAACCCTCTCCGAGCTGATTCTTCATCAAAATCCTAAGAATATCGATACTTTAACCCTACTCGCTCTCATTGCTCAGAGAAAGGGTCAACTCGATCGCGCCGAATCTTTGTATCGACAAATACTCCAAATTCAACCCGATCGCATGATGGCTTATGGTGCATTAGGGGATTTGTATTTGTTTCGCTACTCGAATCGATATCAAGATGCGATCGAAGCCTATCAACAAGTTTTAAGCTTCAATCCACCGCACTCAGTGGCGTTAAATACTTATAATTACTTAGGGAAAGCCTTCATCGAATCCGGTCAGTTCAAACATGCAATTCAGGCGTATAAACAGGTGATTGAGCTAAGAAAAAATGGAGCATTTGGTTATTATAATTTAGGGAATGCCCTGGCAAAAAATAAGCAATATAGTGAAGCAATAGAAGCTTATCAACAAGCAATCGAACTCAATCCGACTTATTATGAGGCATATAGTAATTTAGGAAACCTTTTCAAAGAAAAAGGAAAACGATTGGAAGCGATTGAAGCTTACGAAAAAGCCATTGAAATTAAACCGGATTTCGAGCGTCCGAGATTTGGAATTCTAAGTAATCAAATTCCCATTGTTTATGCCAGTGTTGAGGAAATCGATCGACGCCGCAAAAGTTACACTCAATACTTACAATCTTTAGTCGATCGCTATCAATCGGCAACTCCTGAAGAGCGGGCGATTTATGCCGATGGTGTGGGTGCATCTCAGCCCTTTTATCTAGCTTATCAAGGATTAAACGATCGCCCATTGCAACAAATGTACGGGCGGGCGATCGTCTCGTTAATGCAATCGCGATATCCGCAATGGAGTCAACCCCCCGAACTTCCTCCGTTGAAAAATGGTGAGAAAATTCGGGTAGGCATTGTGTCGGCATTTTTCTACAGTCATTCTAATTGGAAAATCCCAATTCAGGGTTGGGTGGAAAATATCGATCGAAGCCGTTTTGAACTCTTTGGCTACTACTGCGATCTCAAACAAGATTCCTATACGAAAATTGCCGCTCGCTCTTTGGAAAAATTTGAGATGGGCAACCGGTCTTTAGAACAGTGGTGTCGAGAAATTGAAGGCGATCGATTGCACGTTCTTATTTTTCCTGAATTTGGGATGCATTCCACCACTCTGCAACTGGGATGTTTGCGACTTGCCCCCATTCAAATGACCTCTTGGGGACATCCGCAAACCAGCGGTTTACCGACGATCGACTATTACCTGAGTAGTGATTTGATGGAACCGGAAAATGCAGCGGAAAACTATACCGAAGAAGTGGTGCGCTTGCCGAATCTATCGATTTTTTATCCCCCCTTCAATATTCTTCCCACTCCCGTTTCTCGATCGGATATTGGAGTGCAAGAAAGCGAGACTCTCTTTTGGTGCTGTCAGTCGATCTATAAATATTTACCCCAACACGACGATATTTTCCCCAAGATTGCCCGATTGCTACCCACGGCAAAGTTTCTCTTTATTCAATACGGTCGGGGTCAATACGTCACCGATATCTTTTACCAACGCCTGCAACGCGCGTTTGCAGAATTCGGTTTGGATGCAACCCAATACTGTATATTTCTCCCCCGAATGAAAGCGAAACTTTTCGCGGGGATGAGTGCGATTTCCGATGTCTTTCTCGATAGTATCGGCTGGTCGGGTTGCAATTCCACCCTCGAATCTCTCAACCACAATTTGCCAATTGTCACCCTTCCTGGGGATTTGATGCGCGGTCGCCATACCTCGGCGATTCTGAAAATGATGGATCTTGACGAAACTATTGCAACGGATAAAGAAGATTACGTCAATCTAGCCGTTCGATTGGGACGCAACCGGGAATATCGCCAACAGATCGCTCAAAAAATTGCTGCTAACAAACACCGAGTTTACAACGATCTTAAACCCGTTCGTGCCCTGGAAGCGTTTCTATCGCGCACCGTCTCGGAAAAAATTGGCGACGATCGCACCTCGCTTCACAGTCCGAGAGAGATGGATTAGTCGGCCGTAGGGGCACAAGCATTTGGGCGATGAATGATGGTAAACACGAAACCTAATCTATCCAAATGCTTTGCCCTCCACTCTCATTGACTTTCGCAGTGCCCTAAACACCTCAACACGTCAAAAAAATATTCAAACCGATCGCCGGAGTCATCCATGAAAACACTATCAGAAGCCTTGCAAATCGCCGTTCGCCACCATCAAAATCAACGGTTTAACCAAGCTGAAAAACTCTATCGCCAGATTTTGGCAAAACAGCCCGATCGACCGGAAGCCCTGCACGGACTGGGGATTCTCGCCCAGCAATGCGGTCGGTATCAGGCGGCTGGGGAGTTACTCGAAAGCGCGATCGCCCATTCGCCAAATTCAGTCCGATCTTGGGTGAGTTTGGCCAATTTGCGGCAAACCCAGGGTCAATTCGCCGAAGCCGTCGAGTGTTACCAACGGGCGATCGAACTGGGGGGGGATTGCGCCAATCTCCGCAATAACCTGGGTTACGCCCTCCAACAGCAAGGAAACTGGGAAGGGGCGATCGCATCCTACCAAAAAGCCCTGGAACTCGATGGGGATTGCACTGCCGCCGATGTCAGCCTCGCTAATGCCCGGTACGAACGGGGGGAACTGCCTGCGGAACGATACCCCCATTACGCCCAACTCAACTGCGATTTGGGTCGTACTTGCCAGCAGGGGGGAGATTTGCAAACGGCGGCAGCATACTATCGACAAGCGATCGCCCTCAACCGAGAATTAGCGATCGCTCATCGCCGCCTGGGGGAGATTCTCCAAAGTCAGGGGCAGTTTCAAGAGGCGATTGAGTCCTACCAAACCGTCCTAGAACTAGATAGCGATGACGGACAAACCTACCTCCATGTGGGCAAGCTGTACCAAACCCAAAACCAACTCTGTGAAGCCGTCGCCGCCTATCGGGAGGGACTCAAGCGCGTCAACCCCCGCTATGCGGAGGCGATCGCCGCCTACACTCCAACGGCAACCCCGGCAGAAGATCGTCAACCCCCCCAAATCGAACTCGGGAAATTCACCCTCGGCGGCTACAGCTTCCCCGGTACGCCTCCGGTGGCATCACCCACACAAAAGCGACCCTTCTGGACGGTGATTATTCCCCTCTACAATCGCACCCACTACCTACTCGAATGTTTTGCCAGCGTCTTGGCGCAGTGGCAGGGGAACGAGGAGATGGAAATTCTGGTGATGGACAATGCCAGCGATCCGCCTTTGTGGAACTGGGTAGAGGCGATCGGCGGTGGCATCGTCCGCTACTATCGCAATCCGGAAAATATCGGCGCGCGGCGCAATTTCAACCTGGGAATCGCCCTCAGTCGCGGCCAGTGGATTCACGTGTTGCCCGAGGATGAATACGTACTGCCCGGTTTTTATGCCAAACTCCAAAAAAGTCTCGAAGCCTGTCCCGATTCTGTGGGGGCGGCTTTCACCGGCTACGAAAATATCGACGATCGCGGCCGGGTGATTTTCTCCCAACAAGTCTACGGCGAAAACTCCGGCGTTCACCCGGATTGGCTGCACAAAATCGGCAAGTCCAACCTCCTCAACCCCTGCGCCGTTCTCATTCGTCGGGAAACCCACGAACGCCTCGGCGGTTACGATCCCGATAATACCTATACCCCCGATTGGGAACTCTACAAGCGGATTGCATCGTTCTACGACTGGTGGTACGAAGGGGAAATTCTCGCCCGCTACCGCCAGCATCCGAATAATATGACCAGCGAATTGCTGGTATCCGGGGCACAGGCAACTTCAATTCGATTGGGGATTGAAATTTCTCAACGATATTTGCCCGTCGAACATCGAGACATGATTACCCAAAGTGCCCGCAACCACTATTTCAACTATTGTCTGGAACACCTGTTACTCCCCCTCAAAGCTGGGAATATCGACGGGGCATTTCGCTTGCTGCAAGAAGCCCTGAAGATCGATTCGTCTCCCGAAGCCCTCTCAAAGTTGTTTGAGTGGTTGAATCGGGAAGAAGCCGCACCGTTACGGGCGAAAATTGCCTCGCAGTTAATTGCGGTTTCGACTCAACCGACTTCGGAAAGTTTTTACTTTGCTTATCCGTAGAATGGGGAATGGGGAATAGGGTTAGAAATCTGTAGGGTGGGCAGTTTTTCGCGAGGGGATTTATCTTGGACAATCTTCTACTGCCCACCGTCCCCGAATTTTCGATCGAAAGTGCGATGAATCTTAGGAGTTATCGCCAAGAAGGGCGAAGCATTTGGATATGTGAGGTTTCGTTTGAGCAGACTGTAATCGCTCAAATGCTTTGCCCCTACAGATCCTCTGCCCTCCTTCACGATTGCGTGGAGGTGGTGACAAAATTGGCAAAGCTCAATTCGTTAGTTCGATTCCACTGATAAATCTCATCTCGGAACCCTTTCCACTGCTCGTAAACCTCTTTAAAAATGCCATCCTCATTGGCATTTTCCTCCAATAACTCCGCCGAGGCTTTCTGGGCGGCTGCTAAAATTTCCGGGCTGTAGGGCGTTAATTTGACCCCTTCACCCACCAACCGTTTCAGGGCGGCACCGTTGCGGGCATCGTACTGGGCGAGCATATTGATGTTGGCTTCGTAAGCGGCGGTACGGAAAACTTGTTGATATTCCGAGGGAAGTTGATTCCACTGATTTAGATTCACCAACACATCTAAAGTTGCCCCCGGTTCCCACCAACCGGGATAGTAATAAAACTGTGCGGCTTTGTGCAATCCCAGTTTTTCATCATCGTAGGGCCCCACCCATTCTGCGGCATCGATCGCCCCTCGTTCTAGGGCCAAGAAAATCTCACCGCCAGGGAGGACTTGAGCGTTCACCCCCAAACGAGTCATCACTTTGCCCCCCAATCCGGGAATGCGCATTTTCAACCCATTCAAGTCCCCAGGGGTTTTAATCTCCTGCTTGAACCAGCCCCCCATCTGCGTGCCGGTATTTCCCGCCGGAAAGCTGATGACGTTGAAATCGGCGTAAATCCGTTGGATCGCTTCCAAGCCGCCGCCGTGGTACAGCCACGCATTTTGCTGTTGGGCGTTCAAACCGAAGGGAATCGAGGTGGCAAAGGCGAGAGCGGGATTTTTGCCGATGTAATAGTAGCTGGCGGTATGGCCGGCTTGCACCGTTCCCCCCTGAACGGCATCGAGTACTTCTGTGGCTGGGACCACTTCTCCGGCAGCGTAGGGGGTAATGCTAAACCGTCCGTCCGTCATCTGGGCAACGCGATCGCACACCGTTTGTGCCCCCCCAAAAATCGTATCGAGAGAGGTGGGCCAACTCGTTGCCATTTTCCAACGCACGGTGGGTAGGGATGCCCCGGAACCTCCCGAATCCGTAGCACTGCCGCAAGCGGCTAAGGTGGCGGCCCCGGCAGCACCGACGGCGGCATGGCTGAAAAATTGTCTCCGTTTCATCGAAATACTGGGTTTGAAACCCCGTCCTTCTTACGCGATTGCACATGGCGAGGAAACCTCGCCGTGCCTCGCGCGCTTTTAGGACGGCTTTACAAGTAGCCCGTTTGCACGAGAGAGAATTCGGACTTTACGGGCTGAGAATTGTCCGATTCGTTTCCAGTCGATATCGCTAACCGACACTTGGGTAACCGTGCCACCACTTACCCAACCCCGATAAACCTTTCCCGCGCGGGTGGCTTCCACGTAATCCCCCTTGCGAACCCCGTGTCGGGTTGTCGTCCCTCCATACTTCCGCCGCTTGCCGCCTTTGGAAAATTGCAGCAAGTAGAGCAATTTTTCAAGAAGCGTCGTCGCCTCCACCACCTAATCCAAGATGTCTGGGCGTTACCCCACACCTCACAACAGAGGTTTGTAGATAGTCCGGACTGGCGAAATATCCGGAAGTACGTGCCAGGATTAGGCTCTACGGTGTAGTCAGATTCCGGTAGTTGGTTGGCGACCCTTGCCTCCGTCCCTTTCAGGGCGGAGTTATTCTGACAGCGAGATTGGCACGCAGATGTTTACACGATCGAGATTCAAACGAACGCCAGTACGGGTTAAAGCTCTGATGTTGGTTAGCACATTGTGTGGGAAGGAGTCGAAGCACACAGGGAGAACGGGATCGGAGGCACTCACTTGGGATTCGATCGCCCATTTCCCCACACCCGACACCCCACACCCTACGCTCACCCGAAACTTCCGATTCCGAACTGACATTCAAACTAGCTGTAGTCTACGACACATCGGCAGATTCTGGGGGTTGCTTGTCTCCGAAATCTTCAAAAATTGGTATCCAATCCCCCCTGATGCTCGCATTTGAATTCTCGCTGCCGCCACTGGTCTAAATTCACCTGGGCGAGAGGTTTGAGATTGGTGCAAGTTGGGGCGTAAACTTGGGAAATTCCCGCCCATAGGAAACCCCGAAAGGTATCGACGAGGGTTTTGAGTAAAGATTCTCGATTGCCGGGAACCCCGGTTTCATCCACTAAATCCGTTTCCACCCAAATGCCGTGGGAACCGAGGATAATTTGTGCCAGCCATTTTGCCCTGGGGAGATGGGATGGGGAGGTAATCAGCTTCAGGCGGCGAATGCCCCACCGTTGGAGAATTGGTTGGGTGAAGTAGAAGTTGCCAAAGGTGGAGTTGGCGCAATTTTCCAACCACACATTTTCGATCGCTGCTTTTTCTCGCTGGAAAATTAACAGGATGCAGGGCTCGTCAGACCCTTTGGAAATCAGGATCGGGATATCGGGGTACTCGGTGGCGAGGCGGGCGACGTGAATCTCTCGCTGGATGCTGCCGCCTAGAACTAGAAAGGCATCGACATCCCCAGAAGCCGAATCGCGCAATCTCATCGAGTTCCCCACCGCGAAGGTGATGCCGAGGGCGATCGCAACGAGTAACATCAACTGCAATCCTCGTTTGAAGATCGGGGATTTAGGTCGGACCATCTGAAATTTCGATCGTCATTGCGATGACTGGGCATTGGCACGCTGGGTGCGCACATACCAATCTTACGCCACGACCTCCAGACCTCAGCTCACCTTCACCCGCGTCCTCACTCCTATGGCGGTTGCGATAAAGTTCGCCCGGCTACGATCGAGCCGTAAATTCAACATTAGAATTTCAACATGAGAATGTTGACCAATTCATTCAGACACGATCGCGGCGATTATCACCGATGAGTACCATCCCTCACGAGCCAGAAACGACTGTATTCGGTCTACCCGCAGACCGGGGCAGATGGCTGTTGATTCCTTTGGGAACAATCGTTTTGCTTTGCCTGGGCAGTGTTTATTCTTGGAGTATTTTTAGAAAACCGTTAGAAGCCGAACTCAACATTAGCGCCACTGAAAGTTTACTCCCCTATACCTTGGTACTGGTTTTCTATGCGGCCTTGATGCCGCTGACGGGTTTTTACATTCCCCGGATCGGCACCCGAGTCACGACGGCCATCGGAGGGATTATCGTTGGCGTGGGCTACGTTCTTTCGAGCTTTGCCACCCAGATTGGAATGCTGAGCGTCACCTATGGCGTTATTGCGGGGACGGGGGTGGGAATTGCTTATGGGGTGCCGATGGTAGTGGTTTCTCGATGGTTTCCCGATCGCAAAGGCTTAGCGGTGGGTCTGACCATTATCGGGTTTGGGCTATCGCCGCTGATTACCGCTCCCCTAGCCGATCGATTGATTGGTGCCTACACCGTCAGACCGACCCTCAGAATTTTTGGGATCGCCTTTACGGTGATTATTTTAGCGATCGCCCTCGCCCTCAAATTACCACCCCCAGGCTGGTCTCCCCGCCAACAGAGCGCGAACGCCACCGCAACCCCAACCCGAACCTACCCGACCCATTTGTTTAAGAGTCGAGCGTTTTACGGTCTGTGGCTTTGCTATGGGATTGGCACGTCGGTTGGGTTGAGTGCCATTGGGATTTCCAGTCCCGTGGGAGAAGAGGTCATCGAGATCGAGCCAGCCGTGGCAGCCTATAGCGTATCTCTATTTGCGCTGTTTAATGGCATCAGTCGTCCGCTGTTTGGCTGGTTGAGCGATCGCTTTAAGCCTCATTACGTGGCGATCGCCTCCTACACCCTCACCCTTATTGCCTGCGTGCTGATGGTAAATGCCCGAGAGGGACAAGTTGCTACCTACCTGGTTGCTTTTTGCCTCTTTTGGTTTTGCTTGGGAGGCTGGTTAGCCATGGCTCCCACGATCGCTCTGCGGTTCTTCAACCCCGAGCGATACGCACAAAATTACGGCATTGTGTTCACCGCCTATGGTGTCGGAGCTTTAATCGGAACGTTCGCCACCGGACGCATTCGAGATATGTTCGGCACTTATACCTATACCTTTTACCTGATGGCCGGACTCGCAATAGTTGGCATTGCGAGCGCCAGTTTGATGCTCAAGCGCGATCGATCGTATTAGACTTTAGACTTCTGGTGGGGAATGGGGAATGGGGAATGGAATCGATTCGGCATCAAAATTGATTCTGTTTTTTATTTCTGGAGATGTCTATTCGCGATCGCGAATTCAATGTGTTGGGCAACGAAGGAATTTTTCTCGCTCGAACCCCTCCCATCCGGACACTGCTTTGGTATAATAGTAAAATTGACGTAATCTTGCGGACGTGGCGGAATTGGTAGACGCGCTAGATTTAGGTTCTAGTGTCGCAAGACGTGAAGGTTCAAGTCCTTTCGTCCGCATTACAAAAAATCCAATCGAAAAATGGCGGCAGTTCCCTAGAGAGAACCGCCGCCATCTTGGTTGTATCGGTGTTGTGCCTTTAGACTAAGCTAACGAAATCGCTAGAGTCAATCGCCCCCGCAGCGACTCCAGGCAGCAGTACCGAACCGCTACCGAGTTCGATTTTCGCCCCGTCGGGGGTATCCACCGCAATTGCCGGACGCTGTTGAATGTCTGCGAGCAAGTCAGGGGAAACCGCCAGCAAGTCTGCGCCATCGGTAAAGTCGGCGATGATGTCGTTGCCGGTGTCCGGGGTTAGGATAAAGCGATCGCTGCCGCCCCCTCCGGTTAAGCTGTCGTCGCCCAAGTCGCCGGAGAGGGTATCGTCGCCCAGACCGCCGTTAACCCGATCGTTATCTTGACCGCCGCCGAGGTAGTCGTTGCCCTCGCCCCCATCGAGGGTGTCGTTGCCGATATTGCCGAACACTGCATCGTTTCCGAGTTCGCCAGCGGCAAAATCATCATCTTTGCCCCCAGCGAGGGTGTCGTTTCCGTCGGCCCCGTAAAGGAGATCGTTGCCGAGATTGCCGTAGAGTACGTCATCCCCGACATTCCCCAACAGCCAGTCATTATCCTGACCGGCAGCAATGGTGTCGTTGCCCTCGCCACCATCTAGCGCGTCGTTTCCGATATTGCCAAATAGCCAGTCATCACCAGCGCTACCGGATACAGAATCGTCATCTTTTCCAGCGGCGATCGTGTCGTTGCCGTTCCCGCCATCAATGAGATCCCCTCCTTTGTTTCCAAAAATAAAGTCATCATCGTTCCCCCCGTCGAGGGTGTCAGCGCCTGCACCTCCGGCAATCAGATCGTTGCCGTCACCCCCTTCAACCCGGTCGTCGCCCTTATCGCCCAGCAGCCAATCGTCACCGGCATTGCCCCGAAGGGTGTCGTTATCCTGACCCCCATAGAAGAAGTCGATTGCTTCACCCCCTTCAATGCGATCGCTTCCTTTATTTCCAAAGGCGTAATTGTAGCCGTTACCGGTGAGAATCAGGTCATCGTCGCGGCCGCCGGAAAGGATGTCGCTGCCATCGCCCCCTTCGAGGGTGTCGTTCCCCTGATTTCCGTAAGCGATGTTGTCACCGCCACCGGTTCGTACCAGGTCGTTACCCGCAAAGGCGGTAATCGCTTCGTTGCGATCGTCTCCAATTAGGGTGTCGTCTCCATCGGTTCCTTCGATGACGTGTTCGATATTGATGCCGATATCCAACTCCACGTTCAGTTCCCGCAAGGCTTCGAGTCGATCGAGATCGATTTCGCCCAACGCCACCGATTGCAGGAGTTGAGATTGAATTCCCTGGGCAATGGTTTGCTCGCGGGCAATCTCCGTTCGCAGGCTTTGCAAGTCGCTGTTGCTATCGGCGCGATCGACGATTTCGTTAATTTTGGCGTTGCTTTGGGCAATGACAGAGGCGAGTCCTTCCACCAGGATGTCCGCGAGGGAAGGTGCAACCTCATCGAGTAGGGCGGCAATGGTTGCCGAGTCGCCCAAGTTAGCAAAAGACCGACCGGTTTTCAGGGATGCCACCAACGCATCGACGACGGTCGTTTCTGCGTTGTCTACATCCAAACCGATAATGATGTCGGCGAGTTGGGTGAGGGTGGCGTTAATTTGAACCTGTTTGGCATACATTTCCAACCCGCGAATATCGCCTTTCGCCATTTCCACGAAGGGATCGAAGCTTTCGATCTCGTCGGTTGGTAGGTCGAACGCCTGCGAAATCGTGGCGATCGCGCTTTGGGTATCGGGTTCTCGAACCCCAGCCCGGATTAACGCCGTCCAGGGAGATTCGAGGATGTTACCGTAGCTGATGTCGGCCAGTTCGAAGGCGATTTGGGCGGCAATGGCTTCTCGGGCCGTTTCTCCGCTATCGGTGACGGTGGCAATGGCACTATTGCGATCGCCTAACGCCGTTATTGCCGTATCCAGTTCCACCGGGGTGACTCCCAACTGGGCGGCAGCCCCTTCGACGATCGATCGCAATTGGGCCGCGTCGGTGAAGTTGACGGTTTCCCCTGCCCGAACCCGATCGACAATTTGGGACACGATCGCCGATGCGGCCTGGTTTTGGCGATCGTCGAGATTCTCGGTTTCCTCTCCCTCCACGGTTTGGGGAACCAAACTGTTGACCCCGAAAATTAGCAAGTTTTGCAGTTGCCCTTGGGCGCGGAATACCGTGGCCGCGTTGTCATCTCCGGCGCGAATACCGGCTAGGGGACTGTCCCCGTCGAGGTTGAAACCGGTTGGCAATTCCAATGCTTGCTCGATTTGAGCTTCCACCGTTTCGGGGTTGGCAGGTTCGAGTTTCAGTGCCAGCATCGTCAGGGGCGATGCCACATCCCACTGGGGTGAGGTGACAAAATCGAAGCGCTGGTCTTGGTAGGTGTCCGTATCCACCCCCTCGGTGACGACCACTTGACCTTCAGCCAGGTCGATTTGTCCGTTGCCGTTGGTATCGTAAATTTCCAAGGGAATCGCCAGTTCGTATCGACCGTTCTGGCGGGTAATCGTAAACGGTTCGCTCGGGTCTTGAATGCCGTTGAAGTTGGTATCGAAGAAGACCGTACCCCCGGCAATCGGACCGTCGAAAGCCGTGGCGACGCTGAAGCCATTTTCGCCGTATTCGAACTCGGCAAGGGTATAGGGTCCGAAGTCTACCGAGTAGAGCTCGCTCTCAAATCCGAGAAACTCGCCGCGAATTCCCACCTGTGCCGAAGCCGTCAGCGCCCCGTAGAGGTTGAACAGTTGCCAGGGTTGGAGGATGTTGGCCCCAATTTCGGAAATCGCCCGAATTTTGCCATCTGCGGTACCCGCACTTTCCCCGGTATCCCGGAAGTCGATGCCCAAATCACCGCGCAAGCCGCCCTGGGCGTAGGCTTCGATTTTGGCAACCCCGAGACTCAGCCCGGCCGACAGACCCATTTCTAAACCTAGGCTTCCGTAGAACTCGTCTACATCCGCCCCCGTCCCGTCGGCATTTTCGGTGTCGCTGACATAGAAGCCATCCAACACCATAAAACTCGCCTCGGGCGCGAAGTTGGCTTGGGACCAGTTGAAGAAGCCTTGGGTATCGAAACCAAATGCCAGGTCTGCCCCGACACCGATATCGCCGCCAAAGTTGAGGGCAATCGTCGGCGGTCCCACCCAAACGGGGAACGAGGTGCTAAAGCTCGCCCCCAATTCTAAGGCAGGCAAATCGTAGGTGAACAGGGAAACATCTTCCTTACCCAACAAAAGATCGAGCGCCGCCATCGGGTCGGTGAGGATGGGGAATTCCAGGGTGCTATCGTTGCGAATCGCGTCGAAGAGTTCTTTGGGCGATCCGGTGGTGGAGGTGCTGAGTTGACTTTCCACCGGCAGCGCTGACACTTTGGGCAGTGCCGATTTCACCGCATCGGTACTGGGCACTTCGATCGACGGAGCCGTATTTTCGACCCCACTGTTGATGTCGTCAAAGGAAGGCACCTCGAACCCTTTGCCCAAATCCGGCAGAGCGAGATCGAAGGAACCGAGATCCACCACGTAATTGCCTTCGGTATTGGCAATTTCATCGATTAAGCCGCTGATGCGATCGATGGTTTTTACCGCCTCGATAAACGGTTGGACGTTGACTTTGTTTTGGGGCAGGACGGCGACGAGATCGAGGAGGGAAACATTGCCATCGCCATCGTTATCGAGGGGTTTGCCGAAGAGCGTGTTTACCCCTAGAGAAGAGAAGAAGGGGATGTCTTGTTGCAAGAAGTCGAGTACCGGACGCAGAGGATCGACCACTTCGTTGATTTTGCCAAACACCGGCTTGGCAAAGTCGCTAACGAAACTACCCGCATCGACGCGCAGGTTATCGAAAGCCACTTCCGGAACTTGCGGCCCGGTAAACGTCCCGTTTTTGTAACTGAGGGCTTCCCAATCGACGTTGAGATCGAACAGGAACTGGGGCAGTACGGTACTCCCTTCGAGACTGGTGGCGACATTGAAACCGAGGTTCGCCCCGGCTTCGAGGGTGGGGTTGAATAAATCCTTGAGGGCGAAATCCCGAGAGAGTTCCGAGAGGGTGAGGCGGTTTTCGTCGTCCGGGGCTGCTTCAGTGAGGATTTCCCCTTCGTCCTCGTCGTACTTACCGTTGCGGTTGCGGTCGTAGCGTCCCACAACGGGTAAGTCGGGAAACGTACCGTCGGCGTTTTGTTGGACGATCGGTTCTCCAGTTTCCCACGCGCCGCTGCCGTCGGTATCGAGGAATTGAATTTCCGGGGTATTATCGAGGTCGTTGAGGCCAACCCTTAAGTCCACTCCCGCACCGGTGGGGTCGTCGGGATTGTTCGCGGCATCGATTTGCAGGAATCCCAGGTTGCCGGTGGCGTTGAAGTCTTCGTTGAGATCGACCCCCACCGAAGCCCTGACCTCGGTAGAGTCGGTATTGACGAAGAAGCCGAAATCGTTGCTCCAACCGATGCCCAGACCCAGGTTGTACTCGAAACTGGTGATGGCTTCCCCCTCAACTTGCAATCCCAAGGCGGGAATCCCCAGGTCGGCATCGAGACTGGTCTTGAGTTCGTAGGTGTTGCCGATGCTGATGTCGAAGGTCGTTTCGTCCAAACCGATGGCGATATCGACCCCCACTTCCGTGTCAAGCCCGACGGTATCGAAGGCCTTTTGAATCGCGTTTTGGATAATTGTGCTGACTTTAGTTGCCGTGGCCTGACCTCCCGCTTCGAGTTCGGCAATCAGGAAATCGCGGAACGTACCGATGAAGTCCGGCGCGTACTCGGCCAGGGAACCCACCAGGGGTAATTCGATCGCGTTGAGTTGTTGGGTCAGCAAGCCGTCGATTTCGTCGAGAACCGTTCCCATCCCGCTTGCCACCTGGCTGCTGTCGAGTTGGGCATCGGCGATCGTCACTGGAACCGGGATAATCTCCAACCCATTGTAGTTGGGGTCGGTACTGGTCGCGGTAAAGCTGAGATCGAAGCTTTCGGGGTCTTCTGCAAAGGTGTCTCGCAGACCGAAGACGGGAATACTAAAGGTGTCCGCCCAGTTGTCCGACGTCACGACTAAATCGGGAATCGGTTCGAGGTCTTCGCCGGTATTGAAAGCAATCGTGACATCGGCAATGGGTCGGGAGGCCATGGTGACATTAATGAAGTCGGGGTTGCCGTCACCCTCGATGACATAGGTTTGCGAGCCCGTCCCCAAAATGGAAATCCCCGTCGTCTCATCTTCGGTAATTGCCACGGGAATATCGACGATCGCCCAACCATCGTAGTTGCTATCGGCGCTGCGGACGGTGTGGGCAATCGTGGCGGTGCGATCGTGTGCGTCGATATCGTCGTTGACCGCCGTCACCGTCACCGTTTGCGGCTGGTTCCAGTTGGTGTCGTCGAAGGTGAGGGAGTTGCTGTCAAAGCTGAGTTCCACGTCCTCAGTTAGGGGTTGAGTTACCGGGTTGGCGCTGCTGGCGAGGTCGATGGTGACGGGGTTGAGGGGGGCACTCTCCAGGACGATGGTGTAGCTATCGATCGCCCCATTTTCCGTCACCTGGGTGGTAAAGCCACTTTGGCGGACTTGAATGCCGGGGATATCGTTATCGATAATTTGCATCTCCACCGGATCGATCGCCAAACCGTTGTAGTTGGCATCGTTGCTGCTGACGGTATGGGTAATGGTTTGGGTACGATCGCCTTCTACCGTTTGATTGTCGATTTGCGGCAGCGTTACCGTTTGGGGAACGTTCCAGTTGGCGGGGGTAAAGGTAACGGTGTTTTTGTCCGGTGTCACCTCGCCGTTGGTATTCAGGTTGATGGTAACGTCGTCTACCGGTTGGCTGGTGAGTTCGATGGTATAGCTGTCACCGGCAATCCCTTCTAAAACTCGGGTGGTGTTCCCCGACTGGCGAACGCGCACTCCGGCGATGTCGTCATCGTAGATCGTGACGGTTTGGCTGGCATTGGCAGTATCGACGGTGTAACCGGTGCCGCCGTCGAGGGTCACGCTAATGGTTTCCCCACCGGCTTCAACGAGGTTGTCTTGAATGGGATTCACGGTGATATCCGCCCCCGTAGACCCTTCAGCAACGAATACCGATCCGGTGAGGGTGGTGTAGTCATCTCCTGCGGTGGCATTGCCCGCCGTCACCGTGTAGTTGACCGTCACTCCCCCAGCCGGGGCGGGTTGGTCGAGGGCGAGGGAGAACCGTCCGGCGATAATGCTTTCTTCGCTGGCAGCTTCGGCGGCAAGGATGCGGGCAGTGGGACTGTCGTTATCTTCGATGGTCAACACCGCCGGGGAGACTTCCGTTTGTTTGGGATAGTTGGGATCGCTGTGGTCGAGAATCCGGTGGGTAATGGTGCCCCCGTGCAGTCCTTCCACGTCGGTATCGTCGATCGCCCGAACGTAGATACCTTTTGTGGCGGTATCTGCTAGGTTGACGATAACGCTGCTGGCAAACGTCGCGCCGTCGAGACTGACCTGGGTTTGGGTGTCGGCGACGACTTCGACGGGAATCGCAACATCAGGGGCTTTCGTCAGTTGCAGGGTATAGGTGGTGCTACTTCCTTCAGCAATCCGATTGGGAGTGGAGACCAACAAGCTGTAACCGTCGTCGTCGAGGTTGGTGAGGCTGACAGATTCTGAAGGGAGACTGGCGTAGCGGGTATCGTCGCTGGTAATACTCGACACCAAGTTGTAGGAAATATCGCCATCTTCGGCGATGTCGTCGAGACCCTGCACCGTGACGGTTTTAGCAGTTTGCCATTCTTCGGGGGCAAACGTCACCGCAGCGGATGCCCCTAGCGTCCCGCCGTTGACGAGGAGGGCTTCGTTCCCGTTACTAGAGGTTAGCGTTACCGTGACCGGGGCGGTGGGTTGGGTTTCTAAGCGCACTTCCACCTCTGCGGTCGTTCCTTTCTCGCTGGTGGTATTGCCCAAGGCCGTGAGGCGCACGCCGGCCGTATCGTTATCTTGGATGGTAATGGTCGCCGTTTGGGCGTTGGGATCGGCTTGGTAGTTGTTATCGGGTTGGATAACTAGGGTGGGAGACTGAGGATCGAGGGCCAAAACCAAGGAGCGATCGCCCTCGGAAATTTGGTTATCCTGGGCTTGAACTTGAATCGATGCCGTGGTTTGACCTTTGGCGACGGTGACGCGACCGGAAATGGGGGTAAAGTCGGTGCCGGAGATGGCGTTGCTGCTGTCGGAGAGGGTATAGGCGATCGTAATCTCTTCGTGGGCGGCTTGGTCTAGGGTGATGAGGAAAGCGCCCAACGTCCCGTCTTCGCTGGCATTGGTACTCGGTTGGATACTGACGGTATATAAATGGTCGTTCTCGCCGATCGTAAACTGGATTTCGTTACTGTCCCCCACGGTGTAGAGTTCGCCGCCACTGGCCTCAAAGAGGCGCACGGTAATGGTTTCGTTGGGGTCGTAAATGGCATCGTCTACGGGATTGATGGGAATATCCACCGTCGTGGTGCCTTCGGGGATATTCACCGTCCCGCTGAGGACGGCAAAATCATCGCCGCTAGTCGCACTGCTGCTTCCGGTGACGACTTCGTAGCCGATATTCACCCCACCGTCGAGGGCAACCGTCGCCAAATTGACTTTAAATTGACCGGGTACTTCCCCATCTTCTGTGGGGTTGCTGACCTGTTGGAGGGTGGCGACGGGAATCTCATCGTTGTCGGCGATCGTGAAATCAACCGACTGAGTACCACTGAGGGTGTAGAGAGCCGCGTTCGTGGGATGACTGGTGAGATTGACGCTGAAGGTTTCGCCGCCGGGTTCGTAGATGAGGTCGTCGGGAATATCGATTTCGACCTCTGCCGATGTCGCGTTATCGGCAATGAAGACGCGACCGGCCGGGGCGTTGGTATCGGAAAAGTCCGTCCCCGAGGTTGCCGTTCCGGCGATAAGGTTGTAGTAAAAATAGGTACCTTGCTGCCCCCCGGAGGTTTCGTTCCCCAATGCTAGCGAACTGAGTTGGACGCGGAATTTGGCTTTAGTGCTGCCTTCTTGGGGGGCGGTGACGCTGGCAATCGTTACGGTGGGAGCCACTTCATTATCGGCGATCGTCAGCGTTGCGCTACCCGTGCCGATGTTATAGTCTCTACCCGCGCCGTTTACCGAGTTCCCCAGGGTAATGGCGAGCGTTTTGTCGCCATCGAGTTGGGTATTCTCGATGGTGTTGATGGCGATCGTTTTGCTCCTTTCTCCTTGGGCGACGCTAATCGTCCCGGTGAGGGGGGCGTAATCCTCGTCGTTCCCCGCCGTTGCCGTCCCGCCGGCCGTGTAGGGAATGGTGAAGTTATGGGGGGCGGGTTTATCCAGGGTAATGACAAACGAAGCGTTACTGCCTTCGGTGACGGTTGCCGGACTCGCAGCAATGCTAATGGTGGGTTCGTTGTCTTCGAGGGTCAGCGTCTTGGTGCTGGTTCCCAGATTGTAGATGCTGCTGTTGGAGAGGGAAAACTGAATCGTCTCGTTGGGATCGTAGGTAGTGTCGTTGACGGGAACGACATTGATGGCAAGACTCGTCGTATTGGCAGGAATCGTCACAGAACCATTAAGAGCCACACCGTTGTATTGCAACTGGTAGTCGCTGCCGCTGGTTGCCGTTCCTCCCAGGGAAAACGGCACTGTTAACCGACCGGGAAAACTATTATTCAGGTTGAGGGTAATGCTGCCGTTGGTCCCATTTTCCGTGAGGTTGACAATATTCCCCAAGCTAACCGTCGGCTTCGTCATCGACTCCAAACCGTAGACTTGCGAGCCATTGTAAGTCGAGCCGAGTTGTAAGGCCGTCCCGCCGTACTCGTACAGGTCGGCGTAAACACCGCTCCCGTTCCAAGCCCCCGTCCCCCCGGAAACGCTATTCCCGGAAAAGCTGCTATTAATCAAAAACAGGCTGCCGCCACTGACGAAGACCGCACCGCCGACACCCGCGCCACCGCCGCCACGACCGCCGACACGATTGCCGCCCCCATCTTCGTTATTGCCCGAGTTGCCGGAGCCGCCAGCACTACCAAACGTGCCGCCAGCACCACCGCTACCGCCACTGCCGCGTTCTCCCTTTCCCGGACTATCTTCATCATCGCCACCGCCGCCGCCGCCACCGCCGCCAGCACCCCAGCCGCCGCTTCCACCCCAGCTACCATGCCCGGCCGAGTCACCCCCTTTACCCTTTTCG